>JBAWDI010000690.1:0-4939 GCA_049590695.1 Bryobacteraceae bacterium | reverse complement strand
GCCCACCGCCGCGGCGTGACCGCCGCGTTGTGGCTGCTTACCGCCCCCCTTATCCTGCTGCGCAAAAGCAGCCACGCACATCATGAGTAATAGCCCTATAATCTTCTTCACGCAAACCTCCATGGCGATATCTCGCCGGTAAATCGCTTGCACGTGGCGTTCCACCCGATTTCACTACCCTTCCGTTACCGCGCCTGCGGCCCACCCCGCCAGCTCCCGCGGATCGTCGATCCAGAAGTCGGGGGCGAAGCGGGCTAGCTCTTCCACCTTGCCGTAGCCGTAACGGACGGCGCAGGTCTTGACGCCGGCGCGCTTGCCGGCTTCCATGTCGGCGGCCGAATCGCCCACCATCAGGCAGTCCTCGGGACGGGCGCCGAGTGCGGCCATGGCGGTCATAATCAAGTCGGGCGCGGGCTTGTACGGGAAACCGTCGGTGCCCTGCACGTGGTCGAAATACTGGATCAGGCCGAACTGCTCCAGAACGGCGCGGGTGGTGGGAGTGCCCTTGGTGGTGGCCGTGGATTTGCGGCCGGGGAGCGCCGCCAGGGCCTCGGGTACGCCGGGGTATACCCGCGTCATCTTGTGGGCGCGCGCCAGGTAGATGACGCGGTACTGGCGAATCAGTTCGTCGATCTGCTGGGAACTGTAGTCTGGAAAAATCTCGCCGAAGGGGGCCGCCAGGTGGTGGCCGATAGAGTTCTTCAGGAAATCGAAATCGACTGCGTTGCCGCGCCCGTGGGCGGCCAGCACTTCCTGGATGGCGCCCACAATATCGGCCGCGGAATCCAGCAGCGTGCCGTCGACGTCGAACAGGTAGACCGGGAACAGCGGAATCACGCGGGCTGGGGACGCTCCCCTTCCGAGAGCCCGGGAACGCGGCGCCCGCCTTCGGGGCGGAGCACCTGCTGGACGTGTTCTTCGGCGTCCTTGCCCGTGCCGGAAGCCGTGAACGGCGCCAGCGTCTGGCCTTTGATGATCTGCATCACCTCGTCGCCATCCAGAATCTCGCGCTCCAGCAGCGTCTCCGCGATCTTGGCGAGCGCTTCAGCCCGCTCATCGATGATGCCGGCGGCCGTGTCGTAGCAGCCCTGCACCAGCTTCTTCACCTGCTCGTCGATGCGGATCGCGGTCTCTTCGCTGTAATCGCGGTGCTGCGTGATTTCGCGGCCCAGGAAAATCTGCTCTTCCTTCTTGCCGAAGCTCAGCGGCCCCAGCTCGCTCATGCCCCACTCGCACACCATCTTGCGGACCAGTTCGCTGGCGCGCTCGATATCGTTGCCGGCGCCCGTGGTCATGTGGTGCATGAATTTCTCTTCGGCGATGCGGCCGGCCATGAGGATGGCCACCTGCGCCAGCAGGTAGTCCTTGCTGTAGGAGTGCTTATCGTCGATGGGCAACTGCATGGTGACGCCCAGCGCCATGCCGCGCGGAATGATGGTCACCTTGTGCAGCGGATCGGCCTCCGGCAGCACCGCGGCGACCAGCGCGTGGCCGGCTTCGTGGTAGGCCGTATTGCGCTTCTCGGCGTCGCTCAGAATGAGCGACTTGCGCTCGGCGCCCATGAGAATCTTGTCCTTGGCGGTCTCAAAGTCGAACATGGTGACGACCTTGCGATTCTGGCGCGCGGCGTTGAGCGCGGCCTCGTTCACCAGGTTGGCGAGGTCGGCGCCGGCTAGGCCCGGAGTGCCGCGCCCGAGCACGGAGAGATCGACATTGTCGCTCAGCGGAATCTTCTTGGTGTGCACGCGCAGGATGGCCTCGCGGCCCTGCACGTCCGGCCGGCCCACCACCACGCGCCGGTCGAAACGCCCGGGGCGCAGCAACGCGGGGTCCAGCACGTCGGGGCGGTTGGTGGCGGCCACCAGGATTACGCCCTCGTTGGATTCGAAGCCGTCCATTTCCACCAGCAACTGGTTGAGCGTCTGCTCGCGCTCGTCGTGCCCGCCGCCCAGCCCGGCGCCGCGATGCCGTCCCACGGCGTCGATTTCGTCGATGAAGACGATGCAGGGAGCGTTTTTCTTGCCCTGCTCGAACAGATCGCGCACGCGGCTGGCGCCCACGCCCACGAACATTTCCACGAAATCCGAGCCGGAAATCGAGAAGAAGGGCACGCTGGCTTCCCCCGCGATGGCGCGCGCCAGCAGGGTCTTGCCGGTGCCCGGAGGGCCGATCAGTAGTACCCCCTTGGGAATGCGTCCGCCCAGCTTCTGGAACTTCTGCGGCTCCCTCAGAAACTCGATGATCTCCTGCAACTCTTCCTTGGCTTCCTCCACGCCCGCCACGTCCTTGAAGGTGACCTTCTTCTGCTGCGTGGAGTGCAGCCGCGCGCGGCTCTTGCCGAAGCTGAGGGCCTTGTTGCCGCCGCTCTGCATCTGCCGCATCATGAAGATCCAGAAGGCGAAAATCACGATGAACGGGGAGAGGTTGATGAGGATCGAGACCCAGTTCCCGGAAGAGCTGTCCTTGATTTCGACGTTGACACCGTGGTCCTGGAGCTGCTTGTACACATCCGGGTAATTGATCGGGATGTAGGTGTGCAGCCCCAAGCTGGGGTTCTGGTAAGATCCGTGGACTTCGCTTCCGTTGATGCTGACATCCTTGACCTGTCCTTCCTGCACCTTGGCCATGAATTCGGTGAAGGTAATCTGCTGCTCCTTACGCCCCTGCCCTTGCCGGACCACGGCGAACAACAATACCACCAGGCAAATGAGAACCACCCAGAAGATCAACGTCTTGATATTAGAATTCACGAAACCTCCGCACCCGCGCCCTCATGTTTGTAGACGCGTTTCCGGCCAACCCCGATTCCTATTTCGTTCATACGGCGTCTTCCCGGATCTGGAGAATCACCTGAGCATTCTGTTCTGCTGCCACTCCGGCGGCCGGCCCGAAACGCCGCGCCCAAACGATGGAAGGGCCGTCGGTGAGGACCGGCCAATGCCGGCGCTCCCACAATGGGATGCGGGCCTGTTGAAAGAGGGTCTTGATCTTCTCCTGGCCGGAGTACCCCACCGGCTGGTACTGATCGCCCGGCCTCCAGTTCCGCAATTCCAGGGAACCAGACAAGCGTTGCCAATCCAAGCAACCCATTCGATTATTATATACCCAATCGGGGCACACGGAAGGCCCCGGTTTATCAATCAGTTCCAAAGAAATAGCCAGATTGGTGCCGGGCACCCGCACGGTCCCCGGCACGGCCAGCACTAGGCGGTAATTGCGGGTATTCATACCACCCGCGCGCGGCCGGCCGAAACGCAGCCACTCGAAAGAACGGAAGATGTCGAGCCCCGGCGCCTGTAGCCGTCCGTGCCCTTCCATGCTTCCTGCCAGGTCCATTACCGCCGCAATGTGCCCGAAATCGATGCCGCGAAGGTCGCCCTTCACCAGTTCCATGGCGCGCCGCACCAGGCGCCGGGCCACCGCCAGGGGCAGCGCGGCTAGGGCGTCGGCGCGGAGCACAACGGCGTCATCCGTTGTGGTGAAGTGCTGGGCAGCCAGGCGCTCGATTTCGGCGTCCCACCAGGCCTCTTCGGCCAGCGCCCAATCCGCGGTGTTGGCCAGGGTTTCGCCGATGGCCGGGTTCCATTCGCGCGCGATTTGCGGCAGCAATTCGCGACGGATGCGGTTGCGCGCAAACTGAAGGCTCGCATTGGTGGAGTCTTCTCGGTAGGCGATGCCGCGATCCAGCAGGAACTGCCGGACCTCCCAGCGCTCCACCTCGATCAGCGGCCGGACAATGCCCTCGGACGTGACGGGCCGAATGCCCGCCAGGCCCGCCGTCCCGGAGCCGCGCAGAAAACGGAACAGGACGGTCTCGGCCTGGTCCGAGCGGGTGTGGCCGGTGGCCACGCGCTTCGCCGCGCCGCTGGCGATGGTTTCGCGGAAGAAGTCCAGCCTGGCCTGGCGCGCGGCCTGCTCCAGGTTGTCGGCCGATTGGGCGACGGAGGTCTCGCGGAGCGAAAGCGGCAGCCCCAATCGAACCGCCAGACCACGCACAAACTCGGCATCCTGGCGGGATTCCTCGCCGCGCAGCCCGTGGTCCAGGTGCAGAACGCTCAACCGGAGGTCCCAGCGCGGCGCGAGTTCGAGGAGCACGTGCAGCAAGCACACGGAATCGGCGCCGCCCGAGACGGCCACACCGACCTGCTGGCCAGGCTCGAACATGCGGTAGCGGGCGATGGTTTGAGCGATGCGATCAAGCACGGGGAATACCGCTTTCATTGTACGGCCAGTGTACGATTTCAGAGCGGCCGACACCCAGGACCGCCTGTGGTTCTCGCGTGCGCCGATGTGGCCATCTACACAGATTCTTTCCGCCGCAGGCATGTGGCCACCGCTGACAGCCGCCAGCACGGATACGATAGGGTGCACGACAAATCTGTGAGGGTCACGCGGTCATGCTCCGGCTGGCCCGGTACTCTTCGAACCGGGCACTGAGCCGGGCACAGCGCAAGGCAATGATGGCGTTGGCCCCACGCACCGTCCAGAACATGCCGGATCCCTTGAGCCGGACACCAATGACGGTTTTGCAGCCGGCCTCGATGACCCCCGATCCGACGAACAGGCCTTGGGCGCGGAACTTCGGATATCGCATCCGCTCGGCCTTCCTAAAAGCCAATCTTTCCTGACAAGAGGGAATGGGAGCTTGTGGAATCGGCGCGAGGGGACGTTTCTACTTTGCTACAGAGGGGGACATTTCTACTTTGCGGCGACACCACGGACTCTTCGCCTTGCAGTGCGCGTTATAAAATGGTAGTATTTGTGAGAAAATCCACTTCCGGCAGTATTGCCGCACCAGCGCGAATCAGCTCGTGGCAAAAGAGGATGCTATGGACACGCTATCACCGCTTGAGGGCATCAGGCAAGTCGACCACGCGATTCTGAGCGATTCCGAGCATCGCAACACGGTTCTAAAGGTCATTCTTGAAAGGGCTCAAAA
>JBAWDI010000689.1:0-6998 GCA_049590695.1 Bryobacteraceae bacterium | reverse complement strand
CTGGCGGACGCTCGCGGCTCTCTTCTCCCAGTCGGCGGAGGCGCGCGCCGGATATCTAGTCAAATCCACGGTCGCCTTGCTGTTGGCGCGCCACTTGTCGAAGTCCCACGGAAACAGAAAGTGGTTGTCCCAGGTGCGGGTCGATCGGCCGAACTGTATGTCCAGCCAATCGAGACACGCTTCCTGGTCGTTGGAGCCGTGAAAACCCGGAACGCGCAGCAGTCCCAGCCGCCCCGCCTCGCCCAGCAGCGTGTAAACCTTCATCGCGGAATGGTACACCTGCTCCAGCGCCCACGAGTTCGATACTTCATCGTTCAGCCCGTACTCGATGAGGGCCGCGCGCGGCGCAATCAGAGCCGCCAGCAGGTTGCCATCCACGGGCAGCCGGTCCTCGCGCCCCGAGAAGAAGCGCAGCCGCGGCACGAACCACGTGGGAAAGCTGCGGGTGGTGCTCTCGATCCCCTCGCCGAAGCCGCGCTCGCCCGAAAGCCGCCACGGCAGCAGCCCGCCCACCCCCGTACTGCCGGCGATCACGGCCGCGATGCGCTCGTCCATGGCCGTGGCGATGGCCGCCATCTTCCCATCGCGCGAGTACCCGAACATGCCCACGTGCTTCATGTCCACCTGGGGCAGGGAAGCCAGGTAATCCAGCACCATGCTCACTGCCCAGGCCCGCCGCGGCAACGTCGCAAAATCGTATTCCGGATAGACCGCCGCCAGCGCCGCTTCGTCATCCATCCCGTCGTTGCCGGCGTATCCGCACGAGATGTAGCCCCGCCGCAGCAGTGATGTTGCCCATCCCGCCAGGTTCGGGCTGATGAGCACGGGGAACGGCCCTTTGCCATCGGGAATCATGACCCGTACGCGCGTCGATCCCTTGCCGTACTCCAACCGCACGTTGCGCACCGTGTACCCCTCGCCGCGTGTCTCATCGAGCGCCACCACGCGATCGAGCTTTGGCTTGGGCGGGAAAGTGCCTAACTGGTACTTCTCGAAGAGCCGCCAAATCTCGGCGCGGCGCGATCTCCACTCCGCGCCCGTGCGCACCGGTCTGCCATCCAGGAATTTCAACGGGTCGGGAAGGCCATTAACTTTCGGAAGCGTGTCGAAGTCGGGCGGCAACTCCCCGGTCTTCTGCAGCCACTGGTCAAACGACGGAACATCCGGTAGCGTCTCTCGAAGCTTCTGAAGATACTGCTGCCGTTCCGCCTCGGTCATGGACCACCCCGAACGGCCAAGCGCCAGCAGGCCAAGTGTCAGGCAAGCCAGATACCGTCTCATGGTTGTAGCGTGTCAGAAGCCGAGGCCGGGCGCAACTGACAAATTCGGTGACAGGCTACGAAACTCCCGTAGTTTGGGGGTTTCATAGCCTCTCACCAAATCTAGTACCTTATCGCCTTCGCCCGCACCATCGCTCCCCGGCTCGGCAGCACGATGCCGCGATCGCTGAAATCGCCGTTGCGGATCTCCGTGCGCTTCCAGACGCCGTTTTCATATACGCCCTCTTCTACTTCCACGAATTGCGCTCCGGTGTAATGGGAACCCCAGGCCGGCCGGAATTGCACGTCGGCGTCGAAACCCATGATGAGGAATTCGTCCGGCCCCAATTGTCCTACCAGGACGCGGCCCGAAGGCTCCGGCGGTCCCGTCACCGTCGGCGCCAGCCCCGAGGCCCTCACCGCCGGGCGGAAGTGCACGAACACGTCGTAGTTGTCGAACGTCAGCGTGCGGCTGCGGATGAAGTCCTCCTCCACGGCGGCTTTCAGCTTCCCGGCAACCTGGAGCTGCGAAATCTCGGACACGGCCGAGCCGATCAGGCCGAAGTTCGCCGCCATGGGGGCGAATCGCGGGCTGATGCCCTCCGTGGCACCCGTATCCACTCCGTACGGCGTGAATCCGATGGCGTTGTAGTCGCCCAGCGCATAGAACATGTAGCGCGCGAAATTCATCCCGCCGCCGGTTTCCACCACCATCAGCGGGTTGTCGGGACGGTGGTAACTCGCCAGAATCCTGCGATAAATAATCGGAGACTGGTGGTAAATGTCCGGACCGATGATGTCGATATCGTGAGCGGAGGCCTTCCATAGGTCGATAACGTGCGTCACCGGCCCGCCGCTTGGATACCCTTCGCCCGGCCGGTCCCACACGTCGAAATTGTCGTTGGTGTTGTCGCCGCCCATCCAGACGTTGCAGTAAGTCAGCAGCGGGTAGGCCGCCTTGCCCGCTTTGGCGACCGCGTCGATGTAGGTTGAAAGATAGTAAACCTCGAAGGCCTCCTCCGCCATGCGCGGCCCGAAAACTTCCGTCCACGTCCCCGGGTTTTTCTTGAGCGCCGTTACGAACTGCGCGGGCACGGGGCCGTTGAATAGCCGCGTGGCCTCCGGAGAGTAGTCGCGCACGCTGCCCAAAATCCCCGACTCGTTTTCCACCTGCATCATGATCACCGTGCGGTCGGCTTCGTCGATTTCTTTGACGTGCCTGAGCAGCGTCGTGTACGCCGTCCGGTCGGCTTCCAATGTGGCCTGCCCGTGCGGCGAAAGCACGCGGATCGGTTTGCCGCCGGAATCGATCACCCGCGGGAACCGGGTGGGATTCGATTTCACCCACGCCGGCGTGTAATCCATGGCCCCGTTCTTCCAGGTGCCGAACCACAGCAGAATGGCTCGCAAGTTCTGCTGGCGCAGGCCGCGCACGATCTCGTCGAAGCCGCTGAAGTCGAACTTGCCCTCCACCGGCTCGATGGAGTCCCAGTAGACCGGGAACTCGATGGTGTTGGCGTGCAGGGCTTTGAACTCGGGCCACGCGCGCCGCATGCGGTCCGGGAAGGCCGAGGGGTTATTGACCTGGCCGCCGAGGATGATGAATGGCTTGCCATCCACCAGCAACTGGTACACGCCGCTCGCGGTCTTTGTGATTTGCGCAATCGGCTTGCTCTGCGCCACGGCCAGCGGCAGGGCGGCCGCCAGCACGAACAGTCCTCTTAGAGTAATCATCGGATCTAGAGTACCACCACGTGTAAGGGCCGGGCGGCCCAGAGGGCACCTCGCGGCCCGATTTACACCCTCGCTACCCGGTCCATCTCCAGAAACTCGCGGATGTGAGGGTGCTCGGACTTCTCCAACTCGCCCACCGGACCGAAGTAGATCACGCCGCCGTCGTACAGGAACACCACGCGGTCGGCCACTTTGTACATCAGGTCCAGATCGTGCGTCACCACCACCGATGTCAGCTTCAACTGTTTCTTGAGGCGCAGCATCAGGTCGCTCAACCGGTCGGACATGATGGGGTCCACCATGGTTGTGGGCTCGTCGTACAGGACGCACTGCGGCTGGGCGGCCAGGGCGCGGGCCATCGCCACCGCGCGCTTGTAGCCCGTCGAGAGATCGGAGGGGTAGGCGTCCCTGGCCTCTTCGATGTCCACCATGTGCAGTAGCCCGTCCACCACGTCTTCCTTGTTTTGCGCATTGTAGTCCTCGCGCAATTCCAGCGAAAACAGCACGTTCTCGCCGACCGTGAGGGAATCGAATAGGGCGCCCGACTGGAACACCATGGTCACCTTCCTCCGGATGCGGCGCAGTTCCCCCTCCGAGAAGTCGGTGATGTCCTCGTGCGCCACAATCACACGGCCGCTGTCGGGCTTCAAAAAGCCCATGATATGTGACAGGGTGACGGATTTGCCGACGCCGCTGCGGCCGATAATGGCCACCGTCTCGCCCGGGTCCACGGTGAAACTGACATCGACCAAAACGGGCTTGTCGAACGTCTTATAGACATGCTGGAACTCGATGTAGTGCGGATAAGGGTCACTTTGGGGCATAGCCGGCCCAGTCCTTGGGAGTGTTAACATTCTGAAAATGCGAGACTTCCGGTACGGAGACGAGGGTAACGCGGAGGTCTTCGAGGGCCGCTCTTACGGAGCGGCGGCCGCGGCCGAAGGCGCGCTCCAGCACGGGGCGCGATCGCCTGTGATACACCGCGCACAGCGGTTCGAGGCGGCCGGACGGTCCCATGGGGACCACGGCGTCGCCATCGGCGGCGTCTACCAGGAGCCTCAGGAATTCCCCCGACAGTTCGGGCATGTCGCAGGCCGCCACCACGTTCCAATCCGCGGAACTGTGGTCGAAGGCCGTCAGGATGGCCCCCAGCGGGCCGGCGCCGGGGTACAGGTCGGGAATCGCCGGGTAGCCAAGATGTCGATAAACCTGCGGGTTGCCCACCAGGACCGCGCTGCCGGTGGCCAACTCGACGGCGCGCGCCACGGATTCCACAAGCGTGCCGCCGCGGAACGGCAGCAGGGCCTTGTCGCAGCCCATCCGGGAGCTGCGGCCCCCTGTCAGCACATACCCCGCATGCCTCACAGGGAAATGATAACATTGGGTTTCATAGGTGGGGCATGCTTTAGCTTGCCCAGACCACAGGGAACTGCGTGCCTGCTTCTTTCGAGTCGCGCGGGATATTACTCCAGCCTCTGGAAAAAGCCGCTGGTTTGGTCTATACTGAGGAGTAAAACATTTTGATGAGATTATGTTTTAATCTCGCGTGTGCCGCCGGGCTGGCCTCCGTGACGTTGTGGGCCGCCGGCCCCCTGGATTCGGAAACCGCCCCGCCGCTGCGCATCACCACGGTCATCCGTCCGGACCTGCGCACCGGGAAGCTGGTGAGAAGCGTGATGGTGACTCCGAAACCCGTAGCGGCACCGAGGGTGGTCGCGGCCCTGGTCGCGCCGCGCGTGGTTTCCCCGGCGCCCGCGGCCTCCGGCATGGATGAAGCCATCGAGCAGATTGCCGCGCAGGTTTCCCTCCAGCCGCAGGTGATTCATTCCGTCATCAAAGTCGAGAGCAATTACAATCCGCTCGCCATTTCCCCTAAAGGCGCCCAGGGGCTGATGCAACTCATTCCCGCGACGGCCCGCCGTTTCGGCGTTTCCAATGTATTCAACCCGGCGGAGAACATTCAGGGTGGTTCGAAATACTTGAAGTACTTGCTGGATCTGTATGGGGGGAACTATGCCCTCGCGCTGGCGGCGTACAACGCCGGCGAGGCCGCGGTGGCCAGGTATGGCGGTGTGCCGCCGTTCGCCGAAACGAAAAATTATTTGATTCTGGTGGCCAGGCAGTTGCAAGAGGCCAAGAAGGCCGAGGCTGCCAAACAGAAGGCGATAGTGGCCGTCGAGACCCGGCCCGAAGCGGAGACCAAGCCCGCTGGTCCGAACCACATTCAGGAAGTTGTGGAGGCCGACGGCAGCGTGCGCTACGTCTCCACCCAGTAACCTCCTATGAAGCTGATTGCGGCGCTGGCGATTTCGGTTCCCTTGCTGGTTGCGCAAGCCGGGCGCTCCGCGCTGCATTCGGTCACGGCCGTTCGCCACTGGTCCCTTAGCGGCGTAGCCCGGGTGGCCATCGAGGTCTCCGGCGATTTTCGATTCCGCAGCGACCGCCTCCACAATCCCGAGAGAATCTACTTCGACATCCTGGACGCGCGCCCGCGCCTCGGTTCGCGGCGTTTCTATTCCGAGGATCTCGACGACAAGCTGGTGACGCGCATTCGCGCGGCGGAGACGGCGCCGGGCGTGACTCGCGTGGTGCTCGATCTGAACGGAGATGTGGAAGCCACCACCTCGCAGCTCGCCAATCCGAACCGGCTCATCATCGAATTGCGAGGCGCGGCGCCTGGCCTCGCGACTCCTCCCGCAACCGCGCCCGCCCTTCCGGCGGCGATAACCGCCCTTCCCGCCGTGGTCAAGCCGTCCCCGCCCAAGGTGGAACCGCCCCCGCCCCCCGTGGTGGCTCCCGCGCCTCCGGTTTCGCCCATCGAGATACCCAAGGCCGCCAAGCATACCAGCACGGGAAATAATTCACTGACGCGCGCGCTGGGGCTCAAGGTGGAGCGCATCGTCATCGACCCCGGCCACGGCGGCCATGACCAGGGTACCGAAGGACCGAAGGGGTTGCTGGAAAAGGACCTGGTCCTGGATGTCGCCATGCGCCTGGGGAAACTCATTGAGGACCGCATGGGCGCCGAGGTGATCTACACGCGCGCCGACGATACCTTCATCCCCCTCGAGCAACGCACCGCGCTGGCCAACGAGAAAAAGGCCGACCTGTTTCTTTCCATTCACGCCAACTCCTCGCCCTACCCGCGCATCGCGGGCATCGAGACCTTTTACTTGAATTTCACGGATTCGAAGGAAGCGCTGGACGTGGCGTCGCGCGAGAACGCCAGCTCGCAGAAATCCATCTTCGAGTTGCAGGACATCATCCAGAAGATCACCCTGCACGACAAGGCGGAGGAGTCCAAGGAGTTCGCCAGCCGCGTTCAGGCTGCGCTTTATGCGTTTTCCGCCCGCAACCTTCCTGGGGAAAAGAACCGGGGTGTCAAGAAGGCTCCGTTTGTGGTGTTGATCGGCGCCAACATGCCCTCCGTGCTGGCGGAGATCGGATTCCTCAGCAACCCGCGCGAGGAGGCCCTTCTCAAGAAGCCGGATTACCGTCAGAAACTGGCTGAAGCGCTCTACCGCGGCGTCACCCGCTATTCCGACAGCCTCAGTCATTTTCAAGTGGCCCAAAAATAGAGTGGGGCAGGCGCTTTCGCCTGCCAAGTCTCAAACATGCCCAACCTCAGTTCCAAACCCGTGTTCGTCTTTCGTCACGTCCCCTTTGAAGACCTCGGCCTGATCCGCGCGCCGCTCGAAGCGCGCGGCATCTCTATCGAATACGCCGACTTGTACCGCCCTGGCGCGCCGGTTCCCGACGTGACCCAAGCCGCCGGCCTGATCTTCATGGGCGGCCCCATGTCCGCCAACGACGATCTGCCGTACCTGCGCCAGGAACTGCAACTGATCGCTCAGGCCGTCGAGCGTCGCCAGCCCGTGCTGGGCGTCTGCCTGGGTGCGCAGTTGATCGCCAAGGCACTCGGCGCGAAGGTGTACCGGAACCCGGTCAAAGAAATCGGCTGGTTCGAGATCCACTTCACCGGGGCGGCCGCGCGCGACCCGTTAT
>JBAWDI010000688.1:0-2652 GCA_049590695.1 Bryobacteraceae bacterium | reverse complement strand
TGCGGGTGCGCCTGCCCTCGGGCACCGAGGTCTCCGGTCCGGTGATCTACAAAGCGGTGGAAGCCGTTTTTGCCACGCAGCGCGACGTCAGCCGCACCAAGCGCGACATCAAGACGGTGGCCATACGCGTGCGCGTATCCAATCCCCAGGGCAAGCTCGCGCTGGGCATGACCGCCTGGGTGATGCTCCCTGTACCGGTCATGCCGCCTGCGCCGGTCGCGAGCGTGAAGGACTAGCCGTTATGGAAGCGCCAGGCCAATCCCCAAACGGCGTCGCGATCGAGGTCGATGGCATCAGCAAGCGCTTTGGCGCGCTGCTGGCGGTGGATAACGTCAGCTTCACGGTGGAGAGCGGCCAGATCTTCGGCCTGCTGGGACCGAACGGCGCGGGCAAGAGCACGCTCATCCGCATGTTGACGACGCTGGTGCCGCCCACCAGCGGCACGGCGGTGGTGGCCGGGCACGATATCATTCGCGACCCCAACGCGGTGCGCTCGAGCATTGGGGTGATTCCGCAGAACATGACCAGCGACCCCGAGCTCACCTGCGCCGAGAATATAGGCATTCACGCGCGGTTGTACGGCATCACCGGGGCGCGGCGCCGCCAGCGCACGGCGGAGTTGCTCGAAGCCGTCGGCCTCGCGGACCGCGCCAATGCCCTTACCTCGACCTTGTCGGGGGGCATGCGGCGGCGCCTCGAAATCGCGCGCGGCCTGGTGCACGACCCGACAATCCTGTTCTTGGACGAACCCACCACCGGCCTCGACCCGGCCTCCCGCATTTCGGTGTGGGAGATGATCGCGCACCTGCGCGCCCAGCAGGGCCGCACGCTCCTGCTCACCACGCATTACATGGACGAGGCCGACCGCCTCTGCGACCGGGTCGCAATCATCGACAGCGGCCGCATGGTAGCGCTCGACACGCCGGTGGCGCTGAAAGCCTCGGTGCCCGGCGCCAGCCGCATCGAGCTGCAGTTCGAGCCCGATCTGCCCCATGGCGCCGCCGACCTGGAGCAGTTGCCGGCGGTCAAGTCGGTGCGCGCGCTGGGCTCGGCCACCTATCGCATCTCGAGCGACCGCGGCCCGGCTTCGGCGGAGGAGTTGATCGAGTTGGCGCGCGCGCTCAATCTCGAGCTGAAAGCTCTATCGGTGCAGTCCACGAGTCTGGACGACGTATTCCTGCATTACACCGGCCACGGGTTGGCGGAGATGGCTGAAGCCGCCATTCCCTCCGGCCAAGGGAAGAAAGGGGGCCCCCGATGAAGCGAGCTCTGGCCCTGGTGGAGCGCGACATGCGCAAGTTCCGCCGCAGCCCGGCGTTGCTGTTCGCCTCGCTGGTGATGCCGCTGCTGCAGTTGATCATCCTGGGCAACGCTTTCGGCGGCAATATCAAAAACGCCCGCTTGGGCGTGGTCAACCTCGACCGGGGACCGCAATCGGTGGATGTGCTGGAGCGCCTGCGCGCCGTGGGCGCGAACGCGCGCACGTTTCTGCCCACCGATTACGGCGACCAGGGCGCCGCCCTCAACGACCTGCGCAAAGGCGTGCTGAGCGCGGTTTTGATCGTTCCACAGCATTATTCCCGCGACCTGCTGGAACGGCACCAGCCGCGCCTGGCTCTCATCACCGACAACACCGATCGCACGGTGGCGGGCGCGGTGGGCGCCCAGATGGCCGATCTGGTGGCCTCCATCGACGCGCCCACCGTGCCGCCTCGCGAACCGGCGCAGGCCGCGCTCGACGTGGTCGAGGTCTATCCCTACGTCGATTACATGAAGTATTTTCTGCCCGGTTCGGTGTCCCTGGCCATCTTCATGACCGCCATGATCGGCGGCGGCCTGCTGTTCATCGACGACAAGTCGCGCGGCCTGCACGAAGGCTACATGGTGACCCCCATCACCAAATGGGAGCTGATTCTCGGCTTCAACCTCTCCGGCGTAATCAAGGCGATGCTGGCGGGAGAGACCGTCCTGGTGCTGGGGGCCGTGGTGGCGGGGGTCCCCAACTTTTTCCAGCCGGCGCGCCTGCTGGAGCTGACCCTGATGGTCGCCCTCACTTCCGTCGCCCTGATCGGCATGATGTTCTTCATCATGGCGCGCATCAGCGACCCGCTGGTGCCGCGCGCCATTTTCGGCGTGCTCAACACGCTGCTATTCTTTCCCAGCGGCGCCGTCTATCCCATCGCCGGCTTCCCCCACTGGCTGCGGTTGCTGTCGAACTGCGACCCGTTCACCTACGCCGTCCACGGCTTCCGCACGCTCCTGCTCAAGAACGTCGGCATCGCCGCGATCACCACCGATATCTTCGCCCTGGTGTTGACCTCGGCGGTGGTGTTGACGGGCGCCACGCTGCTGTTCCGGCGGACCTTGTGACCATGCCGCGCGCCGCCAGGACGACCGCCACCAAGGCCATGGCCGCATGGGAGCCGGCTGCCCCTGGATTGTGGTTTTGCAACTGGAAGATCTGGCTGGAGGCGCGCCGGCGTCTGGATCGCGCCCTGGCCCCTTTGGAACTGCGCGTGAGAGAGTTCTGGCTGCTGGCCATCGCCGGCCGCGGCAACGTCGCGGAGCATGAGATTGCAGAGCTGTGCGGGCTCGACCCCAGCTCGCTGGTGGCGGTGCTCGACGGCTTGGAGCAGCGCGGTTGGCTGCGCC
>JBAWDI010000687.1:0-6681 GCA_049590695.1 Bryobacteraceae bacterium | reverse complement strand
GTGCTCGCCGAATCCGCCGGCGGACTCGCCCGCGCAGTAGAGGCCCGGTATCACCTTGCCCCTGAGGTCCTGCACCTGGAAGTTGGCGTTGACGCGCAGGCCGGCGCGGGTATCATGGATAATCGGCACGGCCCAGGCGGCGTAGAACGGAGGCGTCTCGATTTTGTGCTTGGGACCGGCCTTGTCGAAATCCGCATCCTTGCCCGCGTCCACAAAAGAGTTGTAGCGGGCAACCGTCTCCTGGAGGGCCTGGGCAGGCATCGGGTTCTTTTGATACTTGTTCTTGATGGCCGCGGCCAACCCGGCAATCGTGTCGGCGGAAAAGAAGAAGCCGGCCTCCCGATCCACATAGGGTGGAGCGACGGTCAATTTCTCGCGCTGCACCGCCGCGGCGTCGAAGATGCACCAAATCGGCCCGCCGCCGGGGCCGGTGCCGCCATTCACGCTCATGGCGGCCGGAAGGTAGCCCATGGGATCCCACTTTATGTTGGCCGCGCTGTGAAAATCGTTCTGCTTGTAATTTGGGCCGGTCTCGAGGGTAGCGGCGGCGTTGCCGAACGGGCCCTTCGTCTCGTCATAAAATCTCAGGCCGACCTGGTTGACGCAGATCACGTTCTGATAATCCTGGATGTGCAGGCCGATGGCGCGGACCAGGTGGAAATACTTGCTTTTCGGTTGCCACTGGGGAGAAATGGCGGGGTATCCGTGCTGGCACCCGACATACCCTGGCTTAGCGAGAACGGAGCCGAATTCCGCAGTCTGGTTGGCGGTGCCCCACAGCGATGCCCCCACCTCCATGGCGGCGATTTCTCCGCTGGCATCCTGGCTGGTATAGGGCTCGCCCGCATTGCTGCAGTATTCCTCGGTGAGGCGAGGATCGAATATGCGGCGGAACTCCACGTTGGCGGTGCTGCCGCCGGTGGCGACGATGACGCCTTTGCGGGCGCGGATATTGAGCTTGGCGCCGCCTTTGACCTCCACCGCGATTCCGGTCACCCGGCCCGCGTTGTTATTCTCCCGGATAATGCCGGTCATCCTGTGGTTCAGAAGGATTTGCACGCCCACTTTCCGCGCGGCCGCCTCCAGCGGGCGCATGATGCCGATGCCCCCGGCAATGGTTTTCCCGACTTCGCGGGGCACGGCTTCGCCGGTCTGAATCCGCACATAATCCAGGATGGCCGCGTGCATGGCCCTGGGAGCCGACTTGCCCGCCTGGGTCATGCCGCCACGGTCGGGTACCGGTTTCGTCCATACCAGTCCATGGGCCACCAGAAAGTCGTAGGCCATAACGTTGTTGTCGGCGAATGCGCGAACGAGGTCGCGGTCGTTGTAGCGGTACTCGGCGGCGCCGTTGTTCCCCACCGAGGACCAGTCGGTGAGGTCCTTGAAGAGGATCTCGGGCGAATCCACGATCCCGGCCGCTTTCTGGGCCGCGGTGCCGCCGCCCAGCGGGATGTTGCCGGTGCAGACGGCGGCGTGGCCGCCGATGTCGTCGATGGCCTCGACCACGATTACCGTTGCGCCGTTCTCTTTGGCAATAATGGCGGCGGGCAGCCCGGCGGCGCCCGACCCGACCACCACGACGTCGGCTTCATGATCCCACTTGCGCCCAGGCGGGGCGGCCTGGGCAGCGGGCGCCATACCGGCCAAGGCCGCGCCCTTCAGGAATGCTCTACGATCAAGGTTCTTGTTCGGCATTGATGTTCCTATGACGTTTTGTCTACCGCGAGGTTCGATTTGAGCCTCATCCGGGTCAGCCTCCAGTGGAGCATGATCCGGAATTTCCATTTTGGATTTTCAGCTCCAATTGAGTATAAACTAAACCATCATCCCTTGGTCTTGCGATTCCCAGTTTTTCCTCCGGGAGCCGTCTTCGCCCCCGCAAGGCGGGGCTGTCGCCCCGCCGGAATAGCCCAAAACCGGGGAACTGCTTCTCTTCAGTGATTTTCATAAACACCTCTCCGGCCCCCACGTCCTGGTCTGCCTGATTTCGCTGGTGTCATCGCCCTCCTGCTACCCGGTAGCCACCTTCAGCGCACCGATCCGCCGTACCATGCTCCCAAACAGTCGCCCGGCCGGATGGCTCGCGGCCAGCAGCAGCGAATAGTACCGCGCGTGCTTGATCGAACGACCGCCGGTTTTCACCAGCCTTTGCTGCAAGCTGGTCAGCGGCCAGTTCTCGATCCTCCTCGGCAACACCGGGCCCGGATGGCACCCCCCGCCAGAGGTCCCCCAGGTTGTACGCGATGAGGCTCAACCACAGCCGTACCTCGTTGGACCGGAACCGATGGCAACTGAGCCGCGTCAACAACTCGCTGATGTCCCGCTCCAAACTGTCGTTGGACGGAATGCGGATGGCGTACTTCACGCCGCGCTTCTCCAGCGCCTCGTAGATCTCCGGCTTGGCGAAGGCCGGGGTACCCTCTGGGTCGGGCCCGGAACACGACTTCCTTGCCCAGCTTCTGCTGTCGCGGGGTGCCCTCTGGGCCCTCGGGCAAGAGCGGTTCTTCCCAATCCTCGGCACTATGGACGTTGCCAGAGCGCAGCTTTGCCGCCAGACAGTCGCCCTCCCTGACTGAACAACAACCGCGGGTGATAACAAGTGGACTCGAAATGGCCGTTGCACGCGCTGTTCTCCTGCTGGCTATACACCGAATTATCGGTCATAACACCTTCTCCTTCTTATCTGCCGTCCGGCAACATCCCGGGCAGGCGATTCGCTACTCGCTTGCCGAGGTGAACACGATGATGGCAACGAAGGCAATGCACCTGCGCCCAGCCACCAACCGCCACCGGCCTTGACTCTCCGGTATAATAAGAACAGATGGTGTTCAGCCGCCCGCGCGAGCGGGTTGACGAAGCTTCGAACCACTCTGGTTTCACCGTCCCATCCTGTCGCCGTTTTTACTGGCTTGGAGGTACTCAGCACCCACTCAATGAAAGCTAGCGTGCGTATCAGCCGAGGCGTCGAAAGCCTCTTTGGCACCCGCGATGAGAACATCCGGTTGTTTGAATCGGGATTCAGTGTCCACACCCAACTGGTGGACAACAATCTTGAAATCGAAGGCGAAGCCGAGAACGTTACCCGCGCGGAAAGCATTCTGGAAGACTACGCCGCGCTGGTCCGCGAAGGCCACGTTTTCAACAACGGCGACCTGAACAGCTACCTGCGCGTGGTGACGCTCGATCCGGAAGTGTCTCTCCGCGCGCTGGTGGAGAGCGGCCGGCAGCGCAACTTCGGCAAGAAGGCACTGGCGCCGAAATCGGTCAACCAGCGCCGCTACCTGGAGGCCATTGAGCGCAACGACATGGTCTTCGGCATCGGTCCGGCGGGCACCGGCAAGACCTATCTGGCCGTGGCCATGGCCATCTCCGCCCTAATGGCCAAGCGCGTGGCGCGCATCATCCTGACCCGCCCCGCCGTGGAAGCCGGCGAGCGGCTGGGCTTTTTGCCGGGCACTTTGCAGGAAAAAGTGGACCCCTACCTGCGCCCCCTCTACGACGCGCTCTACGACATGCTGGATAGCGACCGTGTCGAAAAGCTTCTGGAGCGCAACGTCATCGAAGTGGCCCCCATCGCCTTCATGCGCGGCCGCACGCTCAACGACAGCTTCATCATTCTGGACGAGGCGCAGAACAGCACCGCCGAACAGATGAAGATGGTGCTCACGCGCCAGGGCTTTAATTCCAAGATGGTGGTGAATGGCGACGTGACGCAGATCGACCTGCCCACCGGCCGCCGCAGCGGATTGCTCGAAGCGGTGGACGTGCTCAAGGGCATTGAAGGCATCAGCTTCGTGCAGTTCGACGAGCGCGACGTGGTGCGTCACAACCTGGTGCAGCGCATCGTCAAAGCCTACGAGCGTTACAACGAGACTGTTGGCGCGGGCCGCCAGCTTACCCTGAAGCTGGCCGAGCCGGAGGCCGCCGCTCCCGAGACCGCTCCGGGAGCTTGAGCGCGCGCCATGCCCTCACCTCAAAGCAGTACCGTTACGTTCCGGCGCGTCCCGCCAGATTTCGCCCGCCGGCCCATCGAGCGATTCGCGCGCCGCCTCCAGTTGGAAGTGGCCCAGGGCCGCCCTTTCGACTGCCTGATTACGGGCGATGCCGACTTGCGCCGCCTGAACCTCAAATTCCTAGGCAACGATTACCCCACGGACGTGCTGTCATTCCCCGGCCCCGACCCGCAGAAGCGGCGGGTACCCCGCCCGGCCCCCGGCCCGACCCGCAGAAGCGGCGGGTGCCCCGTCGGCGACATCGCCATCTCTTTCCCCCGCGCCCGCGCCCAGGCCCGCGCCTTCGGCCACGACACCGGGCAGGAGGTCCAAATCCTCATGCTTCACGGCCTGCTGCACCTGCTGGGCATGGATCATGCCACCGACAGCGGGCGGATGGCGCGCGCCGAAAAGCGCTGGCGGGCACGTCTGGGCCTGCCCACTGGCCTCATTGAACGGGTGCGGTCATGATTCTGGCGGTCGCGCTTGCCACCCTCGTCTCGATTCCCTTGCTCGGTCTGGTCACCTTCGTGCAACTGTTGTACCTGGAGAGCCTGAGGCTGCGCACGCGCGACCTGCGCTCGCTCGAGTTCTTCAAAGAGACGCTGGAAGACAAGCTGGGGCTGAAGACGGAAGATGGCGCCGGCGCATTCTCGCTCATCAAGCACACGCTGCTGGTGCTGCTGGGCATTTTCTACTTCGCCTGGTTCGCCGATGGCGAGCCGTGGCACGCGGCCGTCTTCTGGCAGGCCGCCCTGGCCGTCTGGCTGACCATGATCGCGGTGGCCTACGCGCTGCCCCAGTTTCTGTACCGCCGCACCACCGCCCGGTGGCTGGTGCCGCTGGTGCCGGCGCTGCGCGCTCTCGCGTGGACGGCCCGCCCGTGCGTCGCCGTGCTCGGATTCTTCCAGTCGCTGGTGGATCTCACGGATGACGCCGCCGCCTCGGAAGAGGCGCCCACCTCCGCCGACAACATCGAGGCGCTGATTTCGGCCGGCGCCGAAGAGGGTCTCATTGAAGAGGAGGATCGCGAGTTGATCCAATCGGTGGTCGAGTTCGGCGACAAGGTGGTGCGGGAAGTCATGACGCCGCGGCCGAACATCGTTGCCATTTCCGCCGATGCCACGCTCGAACAACTGCGGCAACTCGTCATCAACGAGCAGTTCTCGCGCATTCCCGTGTACGAACGGGACATCGATCATATCGCCGGCTTCGTCCACGTGCGCGACATGTTCGAAGTCGAGGAAGAGGCGCGCGAGCGCCGCATGGTGCGCGAGTTGGTCCGTAACCTCATCTTTGTCCCCGAAACCAAGCCCGTCAGCGACCTCATGCGCCAGATGCAGCGGGAAAACACGCACATGGTGATCGTGGTGGATGAGTACGGGAACACCGCCGGCCTGGCTACCATGGAGGACCTGCTGGAGGTCATCATCGGCGAGATCCGCGACGAGCACGAGCCCGATAGCGACGTCGCCAAAGACGGCCGCGGCGGCTGCATCGTCTCCGGCAGTTTCGATCTGGACCGCGTGGGCGACCTCTTCCCCTCGTTCCAGCGCGAGGAGGACATCGAATCCACCACCGTGGGCGGCCTGGTGAGCGAATGGCTGGGACGCGTGCCCAAGGCCGGGGAGGTGGTGGACCGCGACGGCATCCGCGTCGAGGTGCTGGCCAGCGACGATCTGCGCGTCGGCCAGGTTCGCATTGCCAAGTCTCAAGAGGTGGCGCATGAGTAGCAGGTTCAGGTCCGGTTTTGTTTCGCTCGTGGGACGGCCCAACACGGGGAAATCCACGCTGCTCAACGCCCTGGTGGGGCAGAAGGTAGCCATCGTCGCCGATAAGCCGCAGACCACGCGCACTTCCATTCAGGCCGTCCTCACGCGGCCCGAGGCGCAGATCGTGTTTGTCGACACGCCCGGCATCCATAAGGCCGATTCACCGCTCAACAAGCGCATGATGGACGCGGTTCGCGCCGCCCTGGAAGAGCGCGATCTGCTGCTCCTGGTGGTGGACTCGACCGAGGCCATCGGCGAAGAGGACCGGCGCGCGGTCGACCTGGTGCGGAAGAGCGGGACGCCCGTGGTGCTGGTGCTCAACAAAATCGACCTGGTGAAGGAGAAGGCCCGCCTGCTGCCGCTGATCTCGCAGTACAAGGAGATTCACGAATTCGCCGATTACGTTCCGGTTTCCGCGGTGAAGGGCGATGGCCTGGAAGATTTGCGCCAGGCGATTCTGGCGCGCTTGCCCGAGGGGCCGGCCTACTTCCCCGAGGATTACGTCACCGACCAGCCCGAGCGGTACCTGGCCGCCGAGCTGATCCGCGAGAAAGTTCTGCACGCCACCCGCAAGGAAGTGCCGCACGCCGTGGCCGTGATAGTGGACCAGTGGGAAGAGACACCCAACATCACGCGGATCTACGCCACCATCCGCGTGGAGCGCGAGGGCCAGAAGGCTATTGTCATCGGAACCGGGGGCGCCATGCTCAAGAAGATCGGCACGCTGGCGCGTCAGGAGATGGAACGGTTGTTCGGCGTGAGAATCTACCTCGACCTGCATGTGCGTGTGGAGCCGGGGTGGCGCGAAAAGCCCGCCTTTCTGAACGCGCTGGACTGGCGTACAATGGCCGGTAAAGATGATTTCTAAAATTTGCGGTGCTCTTGTGGTTCTGCTTCTGCTGGCCAGCGTCTGT
>JBAWDI010000686.1:0-2950 GCA_049590695.1 Bryobacteraceae bacterium | reverse complement strand
ATCGAGGACCGCGGCGGCGGCCTGGCGCGCGTGGACGGCCGCGTGCGCCTGGTGGAGGGCCTGGCGCTCCCCAACGACGAGATTGAATCGCGCCTGTCTTACTACAACAGCGCCACTTACTGGGTTGACATCGACCAACTGCTGACGGTGTTCGGACTGACTCGCGGTGACCTGGCCAATACGGAGAAGTTGAATGAGTCAGTGCGGCGCCTGGCCGCCCGCGTGCCCACTTACATCACATTGAAGGATGTCAAGAAGCGATGGGGCAAGGGGCAAGAGGATGTCTTCCCGGTAGCGCAATTCGAGAAGCTATGGGGCGACATGACCGCTCTGCCGGAGCTGAAATGCCGTTTTGTGGTAGTCCCGCGAATGCGCGGCCAGCAACTCAAGGAGCCAGCCCAACTCGACGGCTGGCTGCGCGACGGCTCGGCCGCTCATGTGGAAGGCCTGTGCGGGTGGGGCATGCTTTAGCTTGCCCTCTATCCCCGTGACCGACTGAAGAGTTTGCTCCAGGATCGTGGTCAGCGGCATGAGTCTGAATAGCCTCGGCGATGAGCATCCAACGCTTCCGTGGATTTGCGCCCTCGGCCTTGGGCAAACTCAAAGGGGAGAGGGTGAGCTTCAACTCATGGTATGCTGATGCCGGCCGGGAGGCCAAATCGCGTCTCTTGCTCGGCCGCACCATCGAATGGTCCGATTCCTGCAGATCCGCAGCCTTCAGGATGGATTTCAGGGTTCCTTCGGGCAACTCATCGCCCAGACGGCCGGGAATGGTGACCACGTTGGATTTCCATGGATGTTTGTAGCGGCGATGGCTGCCGGTGGTGCGCGCGTATCTACGGTTCCGTCCTGGTCGCGGACCAGTGCGAATGAATGATGCGCCAGCCCTCTTTCTTTCGCTGGTATACCTGGGTGGCGTTCCAGCGGGTGGTCGCCGTCCCCACGTGCCTCACCAGGGTATACGTCAGGACCGCGGTGTCGCCGCTCGATTGCACCTTCGGCTCGGCCATCTCGTAGCTGTCGAACAAGGGCCTGCCGCGGTAACCCTCGAAGAGCGCTCTCACCGCCGCCAGGCCATCCAGCCTCTTCTCCGTAACCACGTGGAAGTAGGTGATCTCGGGGTCTGAAATCGCCAGGAGCGGGTCGGGATTCCCCATCTGCCAGCCGTCCAGCGTCGTGCGCTCCAGCGCGAGCACCTCGCGCGCGGTCGCTTCATTCCCATCGGCGGCCGCCAGTACGCCGCACAACGCGGCCGCCACCGCGCCAGCCAGAACTGTTCTCTTCATTTCGATCGCCTCCGCCCAATAAGACAACCCGCGAAACCTGCAGTTGCCGAATCGCTTCCAGACTGCGCGCCGCGGACCAATTCCTCATCGGGAGTTTCGGCCGCTGTCGTCATCAGAACCACTGTAACCGTTTCCCGGCGGCCATGCCCGGCGCGCCATCCGGCCCCCGGCCCCTGGTCCCAACCGGGCCTCCCAGTGAGGCTTGTTATACTGGCATTTCCATGCTCAGAGTTCGTTTTGCGCCTTCTCCCACGGGCTTTTTGCACATCGGGAGCGCGCGCACCTTCATCTTTAACTGGCTCTACGCCCGCCACAATGGCGGCGTCATGATCCTGCGCATCGACGACACCGACGTGGAGCGCAATACCGAGGCCTCGCTCACCTCCATCTTCGAGGGCCTGCGCTGGCTCGATCTCGGCTGGGATGAAGAGTACAAGCAATCCGAGCGCCTGGCCCTGCACCGCGAGATGGCCGAGGCCATCTTTCAGAAGGGCTTGGCTTACCGCGATTTCACCCCCGCGCAATCCGCCGACACCGAAAGATCCGGCGCGCAGGCAACCTGGCTCTTCAACTCGGAAATGCGCGATCTGCCTTCGCATGAGAGCGACCGCCGCGCCGCCGCCGGAGAGCCTTTCGCCCTGCGCTTCCGCGTACCGCGCGAGGCCGCGCTCCAGGTCCGCTTCGCCGACGCCGTTTACGGCCCGCAATCCAAATCTACCGCCGATATCGAGGATTTCGCCCTGCTGCGCAGCGACGGCATGCCCACCTATCACATGGCCTCCTGCGCCGACGACGCCGCTCTTCGCATCAGCCACGTCATTCGCGGCCAGGACCATCTCACCAACACCTTCAAGCACATCCTCATCTTCGAGGCCGCCGGCGTCCCCGCGCCCCAGTTCGCGCACCTGCCCTTGCTGGTGGCGCCCGATGGCACCAAGCTCTCCAAGCGCAAACACGGGCCGGTGGTAAGCGTCACCACCTACCGCGATGCGGGATTTCTGCCGCACGCGTTCCTCAATTTTCTGTGCCTGCTCGGCTGGTCGCCGAAAGACGATCGCGAGCGCATGACGCTCGATGAATTGACAGACGCCTTCAAGCTCGAAGGCATCAACCGCAGCAACGCCGTGGTCAACTTTAGCGAAGCCGATCCATTCGATCCGAAGGCCGTCTGGCTGAACGCGGACACCATTCGCGGCGTGCCGGTGGACGCGCTCGCGCAGGCGCTGACGCCGTTTGTCGAAGCCGCCGGTTTCACAGTCACAGCCGAAGAGATGGCGCTGATTACGCCGCTGATTCAGGAGCGCATACGCCTGCTGAGCGAAGTGACCACGGTGGGCGATTTCTTTTTCGTCAAGCAGTTGGCGCCCTACGATGCCGCCGAGTTGATCCCGCAAAAGGGCGACGCTGCAATGGCCGTCCGCGCGCTCGAAAAAGGCGCCGCGGTGCTGGCGGTAGCCGAATTCCGTCACGACCCGCTGGAGCAGGCGCTGCGTGCGGCTTCGGCCGAATTGGGCATCAAGGCCGGCCAGATGTTCCAGCCGGTGCGCGTAGCCGTGTGCGGGCGCAAGAACGCTCCGCCGTTGTTCGGTACCCTGGAAGCGCTGGGGCGCGAGACCTGCCTGGAACGGATCGGGCAGGCGTTGGAAAAGTTGAAAACCATATGA
>JBAWDI010000685.1:0-6221 GCA_049590695.1 Bryobacteraceae bacterium | reverse complement strand
GTGTGGCGGCGGGCACGGTGGTATCGATCACGGGCACCAACCTTTCCCCGGGGAGCGCGTCGGCGGACCCGGCTCAGAACCAGTTGCCTAACGACCTGGCGGGCACCGAGGTGTATTTCAATGGCATTCAGGCGCCGCTGTTCTCGGTATCGCCCACCCAGATCGTGGCGCAGGTTCCCTGGGAAGTGAACGATACCACCAGCGTGAATGCTTTTGTGCGGTCGGTCCAGAGCGATGGCAGCGTGGTCGTGACGACGCCGGTGGCGGTCACCATCGTGCCGCAGAATCCCGGCATTTATGCGCAGTCCGGGACGCCGGATCCAGTGCTTCCTTCCGCCACGGTGGGATTGGTTTACCATGGCTCCAATGCGGCCGTCGGGGTGGTTTCGGTGGACGGCACGGCCAACGCCGGCGACTCCGCCACGGTGACCATCGAGGAGCGCTCCTACTCCTACACCGTCCAGAGCGGCGACACGTTGGACAATATCCGGGATGCCCTGATATACCTCATTAACCAGGATCCCAAGGTGACGGCCAGGCCCGCCGGCGTGTTTGACCGCATCCTTCTGACGGCCAGGATTCAGGGTCCGGAGGGCGATAATATTCCTTTCGGCGCCAGCTCCAACACCGGTTCCGACGTCATCATGACGGCCATCGGGACCACCCTATGCTGCTCGAATGTGGCTGGAAGTCTGGTCACCCCCCAAAACCCGGCGCTGCCCGGAGAGATCATATACGTGTATGCCACGGGGCTTGGCTTTCCGGTGGTCACGGATGCCACCAGGAATCTCATCCAGACGGGCATCCAATATCCGCCGGGCAGCCCGAATACGGTGCCGGTGAACTTTGTCTCCTCGCTGGCGGGCGGAAGCACGGCCGACGTGCTCTCGGCCTCGCTCCTGCCGGGAACGGTGGGGATCTTTCAGGTGGTTCTGCACTTGAACTCGGGCCTGCCGTCGAATCCCGATACCACGCTGACCATCGCGCAGGACATCTACGTCAGCAACGTGGTGACGTTTCCGCTGACCGGGTACTGACCCCGCACCGCCGGAACCAAACAGCGGGCGCTACCCACGCCACAGACACCAAGGGCGCGAGATCCCTCTCGCGCCCTTGGATCGTCCGGCAGCTCAGGCGGCGTCGGCGAGTAGCTCGTCCAACGTTTCGGCCGACTCAGTCTCGAATTCGTGGCGGTCGGCCGCTTCCTGACACCGGATGCAGTACTTGGTCCACGGCACGGCATCCAGGCGCTTGGGTTTGATCTCCTCTTCGCAATGCAGGCAGATTCCGTAACTGCCGTCGGCTATGCGGGCCAGGGCGCCTCTCACGCTGCGCAGCAGGTTCGATCCACGGTCCAGGTTGCGGATCGCCAGCTCGCGCTCTCCGGCGAGCTGCACTTCATCCAAGGCGTCCGGCGTCTTTTCGATGGCTATGTCGGCCCGATTCCAGAGGCCCACAGACAGCTCGGCCCGTTTGGCCTCCAGTACCGCTTTGTGTTTTTCGAGTTCGGTCTTGTTCATTTCCCATCTCCTTCATCGACGCGACCTTTTCTTTTCATTTGTTGTCTTTGCGCGCCTCTTCCAGTAACTGTATAGACGAAATATCGCACTGAAAGTTTCACCTCGAAGGCTCCCTCAAAAGGGCCATATCACTCGTCGTGCACAACCCAGCGACGATCGTACCAGACAATAGCATTGCAATTGGCGTGCCAAATCCGGAGATGCTCGAAAACTCTCGATTTCCCCGGCCGAACCGCCTGCTCCACTGTCTCATCGGCAGGGTGCTACCATCTCTCTTACAATCCGCAAAAAAACATGAGTCCTCACCCTCACAGCGTGCGCGGCAGTCTGTGCGCCTGGGCTGCCTGCCTCTTTTTCTTCTCGGCGGGGCGGGCCTTCCTCCCGCACCTCGGCATTCAGAATGACGAAGCCCTGTTCGCCTCGGTCCTGTACCAGCCTCGCGCGGCGGCCTTCATGCTGCATATCGGGCACTGGCACGTTCCGCTCATGCTGATGAGCTACCTGGGCACCCTGAAAGCCTGCCTCTATTGCCCGATATTCCGCCTCTTCGGCACGGGGGTTTCGGCGCTGCGCGATCCGGTTCTGCTGGCCGGCGCAGCCAGCGTCTGGCTATTCTTCCTGCTGCTGCGCAGGGTGGCCGGAGAGCGTGCCGCCATCATTGGATGCGGATTGCTGGCCGTGGATTCGCTGTATCTGCTCACCACCTGCTTCGACTGGGGGCCGGTGGCGCTGCAACATCTGCTCCTGCTGGCAGGACTTCTCCTGCTAGTCGGATTCTACCAAACGCGTCAAGACCTGGCCCTCTTTGGGGGGGCCTTCCTCCTGGGCCTGGCAATGTGGGATAAGGCCTTGGCAACATGGATGTTAACAGGGATCGGAATCGCCGGAATTCTCACTTTTCGACGCCCGATTTTTGCCGTGACTACCATTCGGCGCGTGGCCACGGCCGCTCTTGCTTTCGCTTTGGGGGCTCTGCCGCTCATCATCTACAACGTGGATGAGAAGCTCGCGACCTTCCGCTCCAGCGTGGCCCGCGATACCAGCGACATTCCGGGCAAGGCCAGGCAACTCATGAACACCGCGAATGGCCAGGGGCTGTTCGGGTGGATGGTGAACGAAGACTGGCAAGCGCCCGTGCCCCACCAGCCGCAAGGTTGGCTGCCGAATGCTTCCGCCCATATTTCGTCATTTGCCGGCCATCCGCGGCACAACTTGATGCTCTTCGCCTTCGCGCTCGCGCTTCTGTTGGCGCCGCTGGCGCGCGGCAACGCGTTACGAACCATCCTGTTCGCCCTCATCGCCATGGCGGTGGCGTGGGCGCAGATGGCGGTCACCGCCAACGCCGGAGGCAGCGTTCACCACGCTATCCTCTTGTGGCCATTCCCCGAGATGGTAATCGCGGTATCCTTCGCGGCGGCCTCCAGAAGGCTGGGCCGCGCCGGAATTCCGTCCGTGGCTGCGGTCCTGGTGGTGCTCATGGTTTCCGGGGCACTGGTCACGAATGAATACTATACTCTCATGCTGCGAAACGGCGGCTCGCAGAACTGGACGGACGCCATTTTTACCCTTTCCGGCTACATGAAAGGCGTCCCATCCAACGGCATATACTGCACGGATTGGGGCATTATGGACAGTCTGCGCCTGCTCAACCGGGGCCAATTGCCGCTCAACGTCGGCACCGACCCCATCCGCAAGCCCGAGTTGAGCCCGGACGACCGCGAGTACCTCAATCGCGTGATCTCCGAGCCGAGCCACGTCTTCATCGCGCACACTACGGATTACGAGTTCTTTCCGGGTGTGAACGCCATGCTACTGCGGTACGCGGCGGACGCGGGCTACGAGCGCGCCATGATGGCCGTCATTCCCGACGGCTGGGGCCGCCCGGTTTATGAGGTGTACCGTTTCGTGGGGCCGGGGCGGGGCCGGTGAAGGCGGCTCATTTCAATCCCAGGCCGGCCGACGCTCCCTTGGTGGGGCATGCTTTAGCTTGCCCATTCTCTCTCCACTTGAACCAGGCAACTGTAAAACGTCGGGCCACCGCCGGCGTCGGTGAGCCGCTCGGAGGTCAGCGCGTTCACGTTGCGCTTTCCCTGCGCGCGCTTCCCCCAGCGCACCGAGGGCGCGCACACCACGCCCGGCCGTACGGTATCGTCCACGCATGCCCGCAGCACGCAGCAACCGCGGTCGTTGAACACACGCACCGAGTCGGAGGTGTGGACGCCCAGCCGCGCGGCATCGGCGGCGGCGAGGTGCAGCGCGGCGGTCTGTAAGTCCACCGCATCGCGATGGCCGAAGGTGGAATTCATGCTGTCGTCGTTTTTTGGGGAAATCAGCTCGAACGGGTATTTCCGCCGCAGCTCCGGGTCGCCGTGCCGCGATTGCAAGGGCGGCGTGTAGTCCAGCGTCTCCGCGTGGAAGTGGCATTTTCCGCCGGGCATCCCGAAGCCGCCGGAGGCGAAGGGCAGGAACGGTTGCGGGATACGCAGCCGGACGAAGCGCTGGCGCTCCAGCTCAACGAGCGAGATGCCGCGTACAAACGGATGCGGCGAATCGAGGAGCGTCCGGATCATGTCGTCCTCACTGTCGCGGAAGCAGGCGTCGTCGAACCCCATGCGCCCCGCCAGCAGCCGGAAGATCTCGACGTTGGACTTAGCCTCGCCGGGCGCGGGAAGCGCCGAGCGCGCGAGCTGCAAATAGTAGTGCCCGTACGCGAAGTAGAGGTCGGTATGCTCCAGGAACGTGGTCGCCGGCAGCAGGTAGTCGGCGTAGTCCGCGGTGTCGTTCTGAAACTGCTCCAGCACCACCGTAAACAGATCGGTGCGCCGCAATCCCTCCATCACCGCGTTCTGGTCGGGAGCGATGGCGGCGGGATTCGAATTGTAGACCACCAGAGCGTTCACGGCGCCGCGCAGCGCGCTCCCCAGCTCCGCCATGTTCACGATGCGCGCCTCGCGGCCGAGCGCTTGCTGCTGTAGGTCGGCGCGCTCCAACCCGGCGCGGTTCAGATGGAACGCCTGTGAGGTGGAAAGCTGCAATCCGCCGCCGATCTCTTTCCAGGATCCGGCCAGCACCGGAAGCAGCGCCACCGCCCGCACCGCCATGGCCCCGCGCTCGCTGCGCTGTATGCCGTAGTTGAGCCGGATGGCGGCCGGCCGCGTGGTGGCGTATTCCCGCGCCAGCCCGGCGATCTCTTCGGCCGCCAGGCCGGTCAACTCCGCCGCCCGCTGCGGGGTCCATTCCCGGACGCGCCGGCGCAACTCCTCGAAGCCCTCGGTATAGCGTGCCACATAATCGGCATCGTGCAGGTTTTCGGTGACGATGACGTGCATCATGGCCAGGGCCAGGGCCGTGTCGCTGCCGGGATTGATGAAGAAGTGCTTGTCGGCGGCGGCGCCGGTGCGGTTGCGCCGCGGATCGATGGTGTACAGTTTCGCCCCCTTACGCCGCGCCTCCATCACGAACGGCCACAGGTGCACGTTGGTGCCGAGAATGTTGGCGCCCCAGGCGATGATCAGGCGGGAATGGCGGAACTGCTCGGGCTCCGTGCCGTAGCGCAGGCCCAGGGCTTCAGTCAGCCCCGCTTCACCCGCCGATGAGCAGATGGTGCGGTCCAGCCGCGAGGCGCCCAGCCGGTGAAAGAACCGCCGGTCCATGCCCTCGCCGTTGAGCAGGCCCATGGTCCCGGCGTAGCTGTATGGCAGAATGGCTTCCGGCCCGAACTCTGTGGCCACGGCCTTGAGGCGGAGGGCGATGGCATCCAGGGCCTCATCCCAGGAGATCCGCTCGAAACGGCCTTCGCCTTTCGCGCCCACGCGGCGTTGCGGATAGAGCAACCGCCCGGGCGAGTATTCGCGCTCCAGGTACCGAGCCACCTTGCCGCACAGAAAACCGCGCGTCACCGGATGCGCCGGGTCGCCGCGCAGCCTGGTGCCGCGTCCGTTTTCGACCGTGACCAGCAGGGAACAGCAGTCCGGGCAGTCGAGCGCGCACACGGAGTGGCTGGTCTCAGGCATACGGCTACCCGCCGGCCGCCTGCTCCGCCATGGCGGCGATCTCCGCACCGATGGCTAGCGACGCCGTGGCGGCGGGGCTGGGCGCGTTGAGCACGTGGAGCGCATTGGGCCGCGCGATGAAGCGGAAGTCCTGCACCAGCTCGCCTTCGGGCGCAATGGCCTGCGCGCGCACGCCGGAGCCGCCGGTCGCGAGGTCGCCGGGCTGGATTTCGGGCACCAGACGCTGCAGCGATCGGCAGAACAATTGGCGGCTGAAAGAGCGCCGCAGCTCGAACCAGCACATCGAGGGATAGCGGCGCAGGAAGCGCCAAAAACCCGCATACGTGAGCGCGTCGGCCAGGTCGCGCGCGTTGAAATCGGTCTTGCGGTAGCCTTCCCGGGCGAATGCCAGCACGGCGTTCGGCCCGGCTTCGACGCCGCCGTGGATCAGCCGTGTGAAATGCACGCCGAGGAAGGGAAACCGGGGGTCGGGCACCGGGTAGATGAGGTTCCGCACCAGGTGCTGGCGCTCCGGCCGCAGCTTGTAATACTCGCCGCGGAACGGCACGATGCGCACATCGCGCCGCTCGCCCGCCAGTTGAGCGACGCGGTCGCATTGGAGGCCGGCGCAATTGATCAGGAAATCGGCGTCGAACTCGCCGGCGGCGGTTTCCACTTTCCACGCCGCGCCTTGCCGGCGCAACCGCTT
>JBAWDI010000684.1:0-1689 GCA_049590695.1 Bryobacteraceae bacterium | reverse complement strand
GAATCCGATTCTTTTCTCCGCGCCACCATTTGACGAAAGCCTCGAAGATCGCTTTCCGGTTGTTCTTGTGTACAGCAAGGTTTAGATTGAGCACCTGGTCCAGCTGCGCGTCAAACTCTGGATCTTCCGAGCGAATCGAGCCGTCCAACTCATAGCGAATGCGCCTTTCGATATGGTGAGCTGGGTCCGCCGGGTTCCACCGAAGATCTTGGTCGCCCTTCCGTGTGTCGCAGTGTTGGAGGTGCGCTGGCTGGCCCTGGCCGCCAAGGCATGCGCCCAGCAGGTTCCGATAGTTGAGCTGCTCGCCTGGGTAGCCAGACTGACAGTGCCAGTGCTCAATCTTCATGGTGTCCTGACCGCTCCAGATTCGGCCCATGCAGTAGCAGCATAAGCCTCGCTGCTCTCCGACGAGGGTAACGCGCAGGTCATCTTTGGCCGCGTAGTTTTCGTAATCGCTATGTGGCGTCAACCGGTGCGCTGTCAGGCTGGGCGGTTCCGGGCCCTTGACGATGCCCCTCACTCTTTGCCCTCCATGAAATCGATAAGGGTGCGAGTCCGGGTCACCTCCGGGTCGTTCTCACCCAGTTGTCCGCTCAACTTCGCCACTAGTTCACGCGCCTCCTCGAATCGCTGAGCACCTACCTCGCGCGAGATGTCCGAAAGCAACTCTTGGACCTCCCGCGCTCGCGGGTCAACATTCATTATTTCTTCGAGAACACGGCTGGCGTCCACCCCAAACGAATGCGTCGGAGAGTACACCTGGCCGTCAGCAATGATCTGGATTCGCCCGTGCTCGACGTCGCCGATGACTTGCGGCGAGTGCGTCGTAGCGATGAACTGGCACCGGGGAAACGTAGCCGCCAGATTCCGGACAATCTGCCGCTGCCACTTCGGGTGCAAATGCAGGTCGATCTCATCAATCAACACAATGGCCTCGGCCTCGGTGGTCGGGTCGGGCATCTTGGGATTCGCCTGGGCCAAGCGCCGGCTGAGGTCGAGAACCAGGGCGAGCGCGCCTCGTTCGCCGTCGGAGAGCAAGCGCGCCGGAACGGATGTGCCTTCATGGTCAATCAGCAGAGTGCGGCCGTCTTCGCCGCCGAGGTGGAGATTCCGATAGCCCGGTAGAAACCGGGCGACGGCCTCGTCAATTGCGCCAAGCACTCTGCCGGCCGCGGGCCGCTCCGATTGAAGTGCGACTTGCACTCGGAGCCAGTCTCCATACTCCCCGAGTCGCAACTCGCGGTTGGCAAAGGCGTCCGCGTAGGCAGTCGCGATACCGCCCGCAGCCGCAGATTTCCGGGGAGCGCGGTCGGATGGTACAGCTCGATTGGTGGAGAACAGGATCGCCAGTGGCCGGCCTCCGGGCTCCTTGCCCGTAGCAGCCTTGGGCGCATCACCGAGGAACTCGGACTTTGACGGCGTCTCATGCACCTGCTCGCGGGGCATCCCGGCCTTCTGTTCTTGCACGGCGGTCTTCTCGCGGGGCCGATGGACGAAGTAGCTATACTCCCTCCCGCCAAGGAACACACCGCATTCGACATCGAGGACGCTCGCTCCAATCCGGATGTCTTCATCGGTGAAGGACTTCAGCGGCGTTCGCAGGCGGTTGGTATCTTTCACAATGGCCGAGAGACACACGCTCAAGGCGTCCAGCATGCTCGTTTTGCCGACGCCATTGACACCGACGAC
>JBAWDI010000683.1:0-1743 GCA_049590695.1 Bryobacteraceae bacterium | reverse complement strand
CGGTTGCCCCACCCCCGATGGCCGCCAGCCGCCCGTCCGCGGCCTTCTCGACAATCGCGCCCTTGGCCATCAGGATGACCCGCTGGCGGTCATCCATATCCAGAAATGCCTGCGCTAGAATCCCCTGCTCCCAGGAATGGCGCTGCATGGCGAGCGCGGCTTCGGCGACTTTCTCCAGGAGACTGTCTTTGGCCGGGGCGGCCGGGCTGGGCCGGACTGCTCCCAGCACGGCGCTGCCATACAGAAAACTCCGCCGGTTCATGGTGCTGGTTCCTCCCTCAATGCAAAACCGTGCCGGCGATGGGTTTGCCGTCGGCGTCCAGGATCTCGACACTCGAAATGGTCTTCATGGTCTCGTGATCGGCAAAGGTCCAGACCACGCGCTTCGCCCGCGTCACCTCGATGATGTGCGGGGCCTTGCCGAACTGGCCGTGTCCCAGCCAGTTGCTCATCACCGTGTTGCCGTTGGGCAGCCGTTGCAGGCCGGCCATGAACTTGAGGCTGATGCCGGGCAACTCCTCGCCGCCGACCTCCCAGACGGTGCGCCCATCCGGAGTGACTTCGAACACGCGCGCGGGGGCGCCGTCGCGGTCGGCGCTGGCGATGAGAGTGTTGCCGTCGGGCAGGCGCACGGCGCTGTGCGGCCCGCCGGGCGCGGCCACCTGCCACACTACTTTGCCGTGGGCGTCGTACTCGCGCACCACCTGGAGCCCGTAATGCGCCACCAGGTAGTTGCCATTGGCCAGCTTGCGCGCATTGCGCATATAGGCCGAGCCGCCGTCCTGGCCCTCCGGCAGCAGCCGGATCTGATGGACGATGTGCCCGGCGGCGTCGACCTCCAGAAGACGGCCGGCGTTGCACTCGCCGATGAATGTGTTGCCATTGGGGAGCCGCTGGCAGGCATAGACCTCGCTGGTGGATTCGTAAGAGAAGACCACCTTCTTGTCGCGCGTCACTTCCTTGGCGCCGTGTCCGGTATTGAACAGCAGGTTGCCATTGGGAAGCACCCAGATGTCGTTGGCGTTGGCGGCATCGTAGCTCCACTCGACTTTTCCCCGATCATCCACCAGGAAGACCTTGCCTTGGGTGTAGTCGGTACAGGCGAATCGAGGGCCCGGCGCGGCCATCGCCGCACTCAGCACAAGCAACACGCACCACAGCTTCACGGGAGACCTCCGTTCGCCGCCGGCCCCTGTGGAATATCGTAAACGTACAAGGAGTGGCCGACGATGTCCGTCGGCGGGGTGCGCCGCAGCCACTGGCCGGCGTCACTTCCGAGCCTTTCGGCCAGCGCGGGAATGCGCGCCACCAGATGGGCGCTGAATACGTACAGGCCGGGCGCCGGGTTCCCCACCAGGTCCGGCATCCCGATCTTCTGTTCGGACACACCGTAGCCTTCGGGCGGAAAGGACCCGTGGTAGCCCAGATGGATGGTTCTTCCTCCGGCATGCCGGTCCATCCAGGTTTTCAGTTGTTTCAGCCCCTGTCCCCAATCGACATTGCTCTCATCCAGCCACAAAGGCCCGCAGCGGGTGCCTCCGTCGAATCCGACCTGCCCGGGGTCTTCCAGCAGACAAGCCGTCTCATTGAAATACGACAGATGGTCGGGATAGATTCCGGCGGCCGCCACGACGATCCATGCGCAGAGCGCCGCGGCCAGCCAGCGCCCGCCCAGGGACCGGTTGCGGACGAGCGCCTCCAGCCCCACTCCCCCGGCCAGAAAAGCAAAGGGCAGGCATGGGA
>JBAWDI010000682.1:0-2176 GCA_049590695.1 Bryobacteraceae bacterium | reverse complement strand
AGGCACGCTGCCGCCGGATCTCCGCATCGCGGTCGCCTTGAACGCTCCCCTGGACGACCACGCCGCCGTCGGGTCGCTTATCCAGGGGAAAGTGGTGGGCAGCGTCCTGCAAAGGGAGAAGGTGCTAATTCCCGAAGGCGCGCTGGTCGAAGGCCGCATACGCCGCCTGGAGCGCTATTCCGACGCCGGCGACTACTTCATCGTGGCGTTGGAATTCACGCGCCTCGAAACCCCCGGCGGAGCCCTGCGCTTCTACGCGGACCTGCTGGATGTCGACCGCCGCGAAGGCGCCGAGATGGTGTTCAGCAACACCACCCGCGTGGAACAGGGCGGGTTCCAGTCCGCCGGCCAGAGAGTCGCCGCCGTGGCCTGGGACAACACGTCCAGCCAGCGGATTTGGACGCACGAAATACCCGGCGTGGGAACGTTTTTCGTCCGCGGCTCCAGTTTTTCTCTGCCGCCCGGTTTCAAGACGATGTGGAAGACGCAGCTTTACCCGCTGCCGGCCGCGCCGGTCCAATAGACGTACAATGGAGCTTCCGATCGTGTCTCCAGCATGGTTGCCTCGCTTCGGTCAATTCAATGAGTAAGACGTCCTCCATCATCCAAGTCGCTCGTCTGGTGAAGCGGTTCAAGGATCTCGCCGCGGTTGACGACATATCGTTCACGGTGGAAGCTGGAGAGATCTTCGCGTTCCTGGGGCCGAACGGTGCGGGGAAATCCACGACCATCAAGGTGCTCATCACGCTGCTTGCTCCCACCAGCGGCACGGCCACGATCGACGGACACGATATTGCGCGCCACGCTCCCGAGGTGCGACGAGCGATCGGCTACGTGCCGCAAATGATATCGGTCGACGGAACGCTCACGGCCTCCGAAAACCTGATGCTCATGGCACGGCTCTACGATATTCCGAGGGCGGAACGAAAGGAACGCGTCCGGGAGATGCTCGCATTTCTCAACTTGGAGGGACACACGGATGCGCTGGTACGTACGTTTTCCGGCGGCATGATCCGGAAGATGGAGGTTGGGCAAGCCATGCTCCACCGTCCCAAGGTGCTATTGCTCGACGAGCCGACCACCGGACTCGATCCCGTTGCGCGCCAGAACGTTTGGGAGCACCTCTTCGATCTGCGGGGCAGATTCGGCACGACCATATTCTTCTCCACGCACAACATGGAGGAGGCGGATGAGGTGAGCGACCGGGTGGCTGTGATGAACCGGGGAAGGATCGCCGCGACGGGCACGGCGGAAGAGTTGAAAGCGAAAACCGGCAAGCCCGATGCCACGCTCGAAGATGCCTTCATCTTCTTCACCGGCAACAAGCTTCAGGAAACCGGCAATTTTCGAGAAATCCGCAGGGCCAGGCAAATCGAGCGGCGGTTAGGATAGCGGTCGGCGCGCCTATGCTTCACTACCTTTCACAGACGTTCCAGAAATCATACGTGCTCGCGGAGATGGAAACCCGCAAGCTTCTCCACGATCCCACGGAGCTCATATCCCGGGCAGTGCAGCCCATCTTGTGGCTCGGCATTTTCGGCGAAGCGCTCAGCAAGGTGCGGGCGATCGCGACGCCGGGATTGACTTATCTTCAATTCATCACACCGGGCATCCTCACGCAATCTGTCGTCTTCGTTGCGATCTTCTACGGTCTGTACGTCATCATGGACCGCGATACGGGCGTTTTGCAAAAACTGCTGGTCACGCCAACGCCGCGTCTCGCCTTGGTCTGGGGCAAGATGATTGCCGCCGGAATCAGGGGCCTGAGCCAAGCACTGATTGTCTTTCTTTTCGCCATAGTCCTCGGCATTCGATTGCGCATTACCCCCTGGTCCGTCCTCGGAGTGATCGTCATCGTCATGCTCGGCGCGAGCTTCTTCACCGGCCTTTCCATGATCGTCGCCTCAATCGTGAAAACCAGAGAGCGGTTCATGGGCATCGGCCAGGTAATCACCCTGCCATTATTCTTCGCCTCGAATGCGATTTACCCGATTGCGATCATGCCGGCGTGGCTCCAGGCGGTGGCCAGAGTGAATCCTCTGAGTTATATGGTCGACGGATTGAGGGCGCTCATGCTCTCTGGCGGCGTCGCGAGGGTGGGCTTCGACATGGGCGTACTTGCCATTGCCGCGCTGCTGATATCGATGCTCAGCGCGTGGTTTTACCCGAAGGTGGT
>JBAWDI010000681.1:0-5212 GCA_049590695.1 Bryobacteraceae bacterium | reverse complement strand
CTGGTGGCGTGTGTTCCGGGGATGCGCGCCGAAATCGTGCCCGGAAGCTCCGTGGCCGGAGGCGGCGCCACGCCGGAGCAGTCCATCCCCACCTGGCTGATCGCCATCGAGTGCGCGGACCTGGCGGACGCCGAGCGCCGCCTGCGCGCTGCCGATCCGCCGGTGGTGGCGCGCATTGAAAACGAAAAGCTCATCCTCGACTTGAGGACCGTGTTTCCGGAAGAAGAGGAAGAACTGGCGGCGGCGCTGCGAAAGCTGTGAGACCCCCGGCTACGCCCGCTCCTGGTAAGTGCCTTCCGCTGTGTTGACGCGGATCTTCTCGCCTTCGGTGATGAACGACGGCACCTGCACCACCAGGCCCGTCTCCAGCTTGGCCGGCTTGGTGACGTTGGAAACCGTCGCGCCCTTCATGCCCGGCTCGGTTTCGAGCACCGTCAGATCGACGGTCTGCGGCAGCTCCACGCTCATCGGTTTGCCTTCGTAGAATTCCACTTTGACCATCAACTGCGGGATCAGGTATTGGACGGCGTCGCCCAGCAGGTCCTTCATCAGGTGCATCTGCTCGAAGTTCTCCGTGTTCATGAAGTAGTAGTATTCGCCATCGTCGTACAGGTATTGCATCTCCTGCTCTTCGAGCAGCGCCTTTTCCACCTTGTCCTCCGAGGAGAAGCGGTGCTCGGTCATGGAGCCGCTGCGCAGGCTGCGCATTCTCACCTGCACGAACCCTCGCAAATTGCCGGGCGTGCGGTGATTCACGCTGAAAACGGAGTACAGCTCGTTGTTGAACTTGATGACCATCCCAGGGCGCAATTGTGTTGCGGAAATCATGAAACTCCTCGGTAGTTGTGGGTTAGAAACCTCAGTATACCAAGCCGTCAGAACGGCAGAATCTCCTCGCGGACCGGGTCGAAATCGATGCGCCTCTTCTGCATGTACGAGAGATTCCCCAGGTGCGACGCCTGCGCCGAGCGGTGCCCGATGAGCACGTCGCCGTTGGGCAGTTTGCGCGAGCGCACGCACTCCAGGAAGTTCTCGACGTGATCCAGATCCAGGTCGCTCGACGCCTGCACCACGGTGGGTTGCGCGTTGCGCCCGATCGGGTGGAATTCGTAGCGCGAGCGATCGATCCAGAGGCGGCCCTCGGTGCCGCACAACTCCACGGCGTCCCCGGTGATGCCGGGAACCAACGTGGCTTCGAACGTGGCCGTGAACTGCGACGGGTATTCCAGCAGCACGTTGATGGTGTCGGGCGCGGTGCGGCCGTCCTTGTAGTTGTAGACGCCGCCCGACGCCGACGCCGCGATCGGATTGTCCTGCCCCATGAACATGTGAACCACGTCGATCCAGTGGGTGAACAGGTCGGTCACCTGCCCGCCGCCGAAATCCAGGTACGCGCGCCAATTCCAGTACTGCTGCGGGTCCCAGTCGCGCCACTTCAAAGGGCCCAGGAAGTGCGCCCAATCCAGGTTCGCGGGCTGCGTCTGGAGCGAGGCCGGCGCCTTGCGCAGGTGGTAGGAATTCCCGTGCCACCAGGTGCGCGCCAGCGTGACCTTGCCCAGCTTACCCGTGTCCATGTAGAGGCGTTTGGCCTCCAAATAGTGCTTGCCGGAACGCTGCTGCATGCCCACCTGGCAGATGCGGTCATTGAGGCGCGCCGCCTTAACGATGATGGGGCCTTCTTCCATCTTCAGCGTCAGCGGTTTTTCAACGTACACGTCTTTGCCGGAGTTGAGAGCATCCGTGGCTATGGCCGCGTGCCAGTGGTCGGGAACGGCGATCAGCGCCACATCCACGTCCTTCAGAGCCAGCAGCGCGCGGTGGTCGGTGAAGCTCCTGGCGTTGGGCGCGGTCTGTTTGGCGCGGTCCGTCTGCGCGCCGTAGATGTCGCACAGGGCCACCACATCGGTGTTGCCCGCCTTAATGAACTTCCCCATGTCGCTGCGGCCGCGTTCGCCGCAGCCGATGAGGCCGAGCTGCACCCGGTCGTTAGCGCCGAAAACCCGGGAATAGGAAAGCGCCGTGGCGGCGGTGACGCCACGGAGAAAGGCCCTGCGGGGCACGTCGGTATCGGACATAGCTAGATTATATTGCGTTTCGCCGCGCCCGATCCCCCGCCGGCTCCGCCCACTCCGCGCGCACATGCGATATCGTAACGGATGGGTGGCCGATTCCTACATCTCCGCGCGCTACTTCCAATTCCCGATGAGAATAAAAGGCGCCCAATAGAAAGGATTCGCGTACTGCGAAACGGGCCGCTGCCGCGATGCACTCACCAATGAGTCCATGGGGCCGCGCAGTAACGCCAACTGCGCCCGCTGCAAAGCTTCAGCCTTTGTGATTCCTGGAGTGGTGACCCAGAGTTCATAGAATGTTGCCATCAGCAGCCCGACGCTGGCATCATCCACCTTCCACAGCGTCGCCATCACCGCTTTGGCGCCTTTCCTTTGCGCTGTAATGCCCAGACCGTCAATCTCGCGCCCGTCCGAGTCGTTGGAGCCCACGGCTGTCTCGCAGCCCGACAGGGTCAGCAATTCGATACCCTTGAAATCCATCCTCTGATCGTCGCGCAGGTCCGCCAAGGTCAAGTGGAAACCCTGGCCACCCGTGTTCTTGCCCCCCAGCAGCAGATACGATTTCGTGTCGTCGCCCACGTGGAACACGTAGTGGCTCGCGATATGAACCAGCGGAGGGTGCTGCTCAAGCGCCGTCTCCATGCCCGCTTCCGTGAAGGAATCGTCGAGCAGAATCGTTCCCGGAACCGGCCCGTGCGAGCCGGGCGTCCCCTCGCTGCGTACCACCGAGTCCAATTCATCGGGCACGGCTTTCAGCTTGCCCAGACCGTCGTAGTCCTTGGAGACACCCATGGCCGCGCCGCGCCAATTGCCCACTTGCGGCTGGTCCTTGAGGTTCCCCACACTGGCTGTGGTGATCACCACGTTTCGATAGCGTTCCACCAGGTACTGCTTGCCATCGTGAAGCGCCGCCAGCGGCACGTAGCGCAGCACGTCGTCGAGCGACCAGACCAGCGTCTTCGCCTGTGCTCCCTGAAGATCCTTCTCGATGGGAGCGATCAGAACGTTGTAGAGGTCTTGTGCCTCCGGCAGAATGTCTTCTTCCGATTGGTGTGACGCCAGGGCCCGCGCGAACGCAAACACCTTGCCGCGCAGCGCGATCTTGCCGATCGGTATTTCGCGCGCCACCCGGATGGCCGGGGTAATCACCATCACGACGCACTTTTCCTCCAGCACCAGGGCGTAAATGGCCGCCGTCCCGGCGCCGAGTTCTCCGACCAGCGTCTGCAGGCCGGCGGTCCGTTCATTGATGGTTTCCACCTTGGCGTTGGCTTGATCGCCCTTGCCGAAGCTGTCGTACAGAGTTTTGAGAAATGTCTGCAATCGTTGATTCGCCGCGGTCAGCCTGTCGGACAGTTCGTTGTACCGGTGTTCTTCGTCCGCGGACCTGGAGGATTTGGCGTGAAGCTGCGTCCATTCCTCGCCGATGGCTGTAATCTCGCCCGTGATCCGCTCGTATTCCTGATTCGACTTCTCCTCCGCGGGCGTGCGCGCAACCGGGTTGGTCCCGGAACCCGCGTCTCCGCGGCGCTGCGTGAATTCCGAATACTCCTCTGCCTTCAGCATATCCAGCACCTGTTGGGCTTCCGGAAGGCGTCCCCCGGAAATAAGCAGCTCCGCGAGTTCGCGGTACTGGTTTTCCTTCGATTTCAGGAAGCTCTGCCGGGCTTCTTTTTCCAGCCCGCCGATGTTACGCCTCACCTGCTGGAGGCGATCGATGGCCTGCTTGCCAAACAGCACGGCCAGGCCCGGGTTCTGGACATAAGCGTTAAGATAATTTACTCGATTTATGCCGATTTGACTGCGCTACCGCGCGAAGAACGCGGGCACTTGGGGTACGCGCTTGCGGCTCGGTTCAGCGAGATCGACGGCCAGCGTGTTCCAGTTCGCCATCGTCGCCGCCAGCGCCAGCGGTGGATCGATGGCTTGGCGCAGTTGATGCAGCGCGAAACTGAACTCCCGCCACCGGCTGGGGATCTTATGGCGTGGGGAACGAGTATCCCCAGGGGGAAATATCGCGGCCGGTGCGGATGAGTTTCTGGGTAAGTAGTCCCACCAGCAGTTTGCCGTACAGCCAACTGCGCACACTTCGCTCGTCGTGTTTGGCCAAGTGGCCCAACTCGGCGAGCGACTTGAGACGTTTGAAAACCAGTTCGATCTGCCAGCGGAGCCGGTACCACTCCAAGACTTCCTTGGCGCTGAATTCCGCGCTGGGCAGGTTGCTCACTACCAGGACATACTTGGCATATTCCAGCGTCTCCGGTTTCGGCGTGTGGCCCTGCTTGCCGGCTTGGCGGAGCAGTTGCGCCAGCGCGCGTTGGATGCCGTATTCGCTCTTGCGAATGCCACATAGCCGCAGTTGGCCAACGGTGGTTCCGGCGCGCACACACACTTCCCATTCGCCGCATTGCCCCGCCTCCAGCAACCCGCCCACTGCGCCCAGCAGGTCGAAGGGCCGGCCCGATGCAGTATAGAGGGGCAGATTGCCGGTGTTGAGCCGTATCACCAACTCGGCGCCTCTGCTGATCGTCTCCAACACTCCGGCGCTGTGGCAGAAGCCGCGGTCTGCCAGCAGGCAGTCTCCCGGCTTGACGGGCAGCCGCGACAGGGTCTCTCCTCCGCCTTTGGCGCGCGCCGGCGTAATCTCAAAGTGATCGCACTCCAGATCGGGAAGCCGCAGCGTGTAATGAATGCGCCAAGAACTCCCAGTCTTGCCATGCTCTCGGATCACCGTGCCATCAGCGGCGCGGAACACCCGACCGCCGGTTTGTTCTGGCACGCGCATTCCGTTTTCCTCAAGCAGGCGCGCACACATCAGACGCCACCAGGGACCTGCCGTTCGCAGGCGATCTAGGATCGCCACATCCGACACCGAAGCCAGTCCGGCGGCTTTGGCTCGGGTTGCCGTTTCCCGCAAGGAATAACCGTTGCCGACGTGCAACAGCAAGGTACGCAGCAAATCCGAAACGCTGGCGAAGCCGCGCATACGCCCTACCGCGCCAGAACGAAAAGCGTCGCCCTGCCAGCCTTCGGGCAGCAGAGTGGTAAGTACTTGCCAGTTTTCATCTTGAGCGCCAAGCATGGTCTGAGTTTAGACCAAAAGCGAATAAAAAGCAACTATTATCTTAGCGCTTATGGGG
>JBAWDI010000680.1:0-2831 GCA_049590695.1 Bryobacteraceae bacterium | reverse complement strand
CCCCCTGCCGGACCACGCCCGAGCGCCCCGGCTCCATGGAAAACGTGATGGTGGCCGGCGCCACCCCGCTGGTCTGCGAGTAGACCAGCGCCGAGCCCACGTTGGTAGCCACGCTGAACGTCAGCTTCCCCTTGCCCAGGTTATTGATCTGCAGGGTGCCGGTGGCGACGCCGCGGTTGCAATCGTCCATGGCCAGGAAGACTTCCGTCGTCTGCGGCGCCAGAATCGGGTAATTGTACAGGTTGCCCAGCGGCATGTGCACCAGCCCGGAATCCGACAGCCCCCAGGCCTGCGATCCGTCCCCGGTCATCACCATCTTGGCCACAATGCTCTCCGGCAGCTTGATCCCCAGCCGGATGGCCAGGTTGGTTGGATCGTTCACCAGCAGTGTCGAGGATTGCGACGGCGGCGGCGGTGTCGACGTGGCCGCCGTGTTGAACGCGCTGTACAGCGTCGAGCCGTCCGGCGAGAAGATGCTGCCGCCGACGTTCTGCAACGTGTTGACCGCGCCGGTGAATGCGAACGGTGCGTTGGCGTTGTTCTGCTGCCCGATGATCGCCAGCGTGTTGATGTCGAACATGGTGAACCCGGCCATGAACCGCGATCCGTCGGGCGCCATCGACAGCACCGAAGACGCACCCGATATCGTGCGGTTCTGCAAGACCACGCCCGAAGCCACTTCGTAAACGAACACGTACGTCGTGGAGCTGGTGGGGGTGATCACCCCCACGATGTGCTGCCCGTCCGGCGTGCGCAGCAACTTGCCGCTAAACGTGGTGGTGGGCCGCGTGAGCGTGGGCGCCGGCAAGGGAGCCGGAGTGGTGGGAAGCGCCGGAACGTTGACGTACTGCACTTGCGACCCCGCCGACTGGTTCTGGTCGTACACCGCCAGCGTGCCCTGCGGCACGCCCGAAACCACCCCCGTCCCCACCATGCTGATGAGCGCGCGTCCATCGGCGCCCACTTCCACGCCTTGGGGCGCCGAGGTCAGGGCCACGGTCTGCGTTACCAGGTCCCGGTTCAGGTCGATCACGTTCAGCGTGGAATTCCCGCTGCTGGTCACGTACAGCCAGTTGCCGTCCATGGACATGGCGCCCGCCAGCGGGGTCTTCCCCACCGAAATGGTGCCCACTATCTGGTTGGTGGTGTAGTTGAAGATATAGACCAGGCTGGTGGTGTTGTTCACGAGGTACAACTGCTGGCGCGCTTCGTCCAGAACGATATCCGAGGGCGTCCCGCCTGGCAGCTTGACGACATCGCCGAAGGTGGCTCCCACGGTCTGCTGCGAGTACGCCAGCCGCGCCGCGGCCGCCAAACAAAGCCAGATTCGAGAGTTCACGTAACTATCCTTCCCAAGACGCGGAACTCCTTATAGTACCCTCTAAACCCGCCTCGCGGAGGGAAGTTTCGTACCGCCGGCGATCTTGCCCGCCAGCTACACTAGGATCACATGCCAAACCAGACAATCGGCCTGGTGGTCGACGCCGTCGGAGTCACCGGCGTGCTGCACCAGGTGACCGGCGTGATTGCCCGGCACCAGGGCGATATTACTTCCGTCGAGATTCTGGCCAACCGGCCCGAGGAAGCCCGCACCTACTATGAAGTCGTTCTGCCGGGAGACCTCGACGCCTTGATCGACGGCCTGCGGGCCCTTCCCATCGTGCGCGGCGTCGAGATCGTCAAGACTCTCCAGACCGTCTACGGCAAGCGCATCATCATCATGGGCGGCGGCGCGCAGGTGGGCCAGGTAGCCATGGGAGCCATCTCCGAAGCCGACCGCCACAACATCCGCGGCGAGCACATTTCGGTGGACACCATCCCCCTGGTGGGCGAACAGGAACTGGCCGATGCCGTCCGCGCCGTCGCCCGTTTGCCACGCGCCAAAGCGCTGGTGCTGGCCGGATCGCTGATGGGCGGAGAAATAGAGGCGGCCGTCCGCGAAGTCCGCCGGCAGGGCCTGCTGGTCATCAGTCTGAATATGGCCGGCAGTGTCCCCGATGCCGCCGACCTGGTGGTCACCGACCCCGTGCAGGCCGGCGTCATGGCCGTGATGGCCGTCGCCGACACCGCCAAATTCACCCTGGAGCGCCTCAAACGCCGCGTGTTTTAGCCTCCCCCGCAACATCCCCCACGCACTCGTGTTATAGTCTTCAAAATTGAAGGTATCGGTGCGCAATCACACCCGCGACACCGTCCTGGCTCACGCCGTCGAGGTGGCTGATACGAGCGCCAAGCGGCGAACCGGCTTGCTAAAGCACGAAAAGTTGGAGCCAGGCGAAGGCTTGTGGATCGTCCCCTGCGAATCTGTGCATACGTTTTTCATGAAGTTTCCGATCGACTTGCTGTACCTCGACCGGCACCACAAAGTTCGCAAGGCCCGGAGCGCGGTGCGGCCGTGGAGGCTCTCCGCCTGCCTGGCGGCTCATTCCGTGCTCGAGCTTCCGGCGGGAACGGTGAAACAGAGCGGCACCCAAGCCGGCGACGAGCTGGTGATTGACAAGTCATGACACTGCGACTCTGGTTGGCGGCGCTGGCGTTCCCCATGGTGTCCTGCGTCCACCAAACCCAGGTCGCCAAGGCTCCGCCCGCTCCGCAGAGCGTGTGGGACCGCCAGATCCACAACGCCATCGACGCCGGCGACGGCGATTACCAGTTGCGCGTACTGCGCCAGAAGCTGGCCGCCGATCCCGGCAACATCCCCATTCGCCTGGAGATGGCCAACGCATACCGCGATCGCGGATACCCGGACGTGGCCCTGGAGGTCTGCCGCCTGGCCACCGCGCGCTTCCCGGAATCCGGCGAGGCCCAACTGGCGCTGGTGCGGGCCCTGC
>JBAWDI010000679.1:0-1935 GCA_049590695.1 Bryobacteraceae bacterium | reverse complement strand
GGCCGGGGACAACAATTCGCGCTCTACGTCACCGGAGCGGGCGAGGTGTCGCCGCCCATCGCCACGGGGGCGGTGCCTACCGGGACCCAGGTTCCCGTGCCGCTTCTTCCGGTCTCCGTGACGGTCGGCGGCGTGGCGGCGAACTTGGACTATGTCGGCCTCCCCAGTTGGTCGGTGGGAACCCTTCAGGTCAACTTCACGGTGCCGCAGAACGCTCCCTTGGGCGCGCAACCGGTGGTAGTCACGGTGGGCTCGGCCTCCAGCCCGGTGGCGGTCACCTTCACCGTGCAGTGAGCACTCGTGGGGCAGGATGGCATCCTGCGGCGGGTTGGCAACCCGCCAGTTGCGCCGGTAACCAACCGGCGCGCAGGATACAATCCTGCCCCACAGGCCTCACAGGTACTTGACGAACAGCACTTCGTTGCCGCGCTGGTTGTAGACCAGTTCATCCACCAGGTGGCGGGTCATGAGGATGCCGAAACCGCCGGGGCGCTGTCCGCGCTGGGTGCGAACCTCGACGTGCTGAATGGGCGCATCGTCGGGATTGGAAATGGCCGCGTGCGGCAGCAGATCCATCGAGAAGCCCTTGCCGGGGTCCTGAATGCGCACAATCAGGGAGCGCGCCGTGCGCACCAGGGATACGCGCACGCGCTTTCCGGGGTCGGAGCCGCCGCCGTGCTCCACGGCATTCAAGAGCAACTCGCGGAAGGCCGCCGCTATGTCCTCGCGCGCCTGCGCCGGCAAGCCGGCCTCCACCTCGCGCAGGAAATGGGTCATGCGCTCGACGGCCTCCAGCTTGCAGCGCACATCCAGGGTGATCCATTTCGGATACGCCGAGAGCATCTTGATATCGTCCCGCCAGGAAGAAGACGCCAGGGCCTGCTCGACCATGTCGGCCAGTAGTGCTTCCGCCAGCGGCTTATGGAAGTAGCTGTAGGCGCGCTCCCGAATGGCGCGGATGACCCGCGCCTGGTTCTCCTCCCCGGTGAGGATCACCTTGATTTCCGGGCGGATTTCGCGCATGCGCCGCAACAGCTTGAGACCGTCGAATCCGTTGCTGCCCTGGCCCGCCACCACCAGGTCGTAGGGCGCACTCCGCACCCGGTCCAGGGCCTCCCGTCCATCATAGACATCCTGAATGCCGCGGTCCGCGCGCTTCAGGAGGTCCGTGAGGAGGCGGTGAACGTCGGGGTCCGCGTCTACCAGAAGCAAGCGGCGCGAAAAGCTCACGGCATCTCCACTGTTTGGTGCAGCCGAGGTTAGGATAGCATGGCTTTGAAGCAACCCGCCCCGTCTCACTCTCACCCCTTATCGGCCGAAAGTGACGTAACCTGGAGTCAAGCGGAGGCATCTCAATGAGTGAATTGAAAGCTGGAATTCTCTTCCTCGTCGCGCTGGCGGCCGCGCAGGCGCAAGTCTACCCGGGCGGTGGATATCCGGGTGGAGGCTATCCGGGGCAGTATCCCTATCCGGGCGGCGGCACGACCGTCCCCGGCATCCCCATTCCGCGGAGAGGCAATACGCAGCCACCCAAGGATGCTTCCCAACCCCTCCCCAATTTCCGCGGCAAGCTGAAGCAACTGGACGCCAAGACCATCACCCTGGAGCTGGGCGATAACCGCGTGCTCGAATTCAAGCGCACGGACAAGACCAAGTTCTACAAGGGCGGCGAAGAGTTGAAATCGCCGGACTTCAAGCCGGGGGACCAGATTTCCATCGAAGGCCCCGAGGATCCCCACGGCTACATGGTGGCGGTGAACGTCTACTGGGAGAAATCCGCCGCCGCCGCGCAATCGGCTGAGGAAAAGGATGGCGCGGTGGATACGTGGAAGGACGCGCCCGGGGAATCCGCGGAACACGCCACGGAAATGACGCCGCCGTCCGCCAAGCCCGATCCCAACGACCCCGGTCCGCCCAAGCTGCAACGCGGCAAGC
>JBAWDI010000678.1:0-4281 GCA_049590695.1 Bryobacteraceae bacterium | reverse complement strand
CGCCACGCGCGTGGAAATCTGGCGCGCCAGCTCCGAGGCCACGGCGAACACGTCGCCCCCGGCGGGGTGCCCACTGGGCCCAGCGGAAAACAGCTCGACCATCTTCCCGGTCCGCGGATCTTCGATGGTGAGCCGCGCCGACAGCCTGCCTCCGCGGACCCAGTACTCCCCGTAGCCCAAGCGGGTAGCGCCGGAAGCGAATGCGAGGGTGCGCTCGGCGGAGATGCCGGGCACGGAGACCGGGCGCGGTCCGAACACCCGATCCAGACCGTGCAGCCGGCTCGAGGGGATGGCGTAGATGCCCGGCGCGCCGGCCAATTCGGCGGTGATGACTTCGGAGAAGGCACGGCCCATCCAGTCGCCGGAAACGCCTGGGCCGAGGTTCTCGAAGCGCAGAATGGCGATGCGTTCGACGAGCGGCCCGGCTGGCTGGCGCGCGCAGGCGGCCAGGAGCAAAGCCGCGAGCGGGAGGAACCACCGGAACCTACAGAACACGCGGCTCCAGGGCCAGGAGTTCCTTGAACTCCGGCAGGTCGCGCATGGCCTGGAAGTCGGGATCTTCCGCGATCTTCTTCTTATCCTTAAAGCCCTCTTCCAGGGCCTTCCTCAGATACTGAAGCGCCAGATCGTTGCGGCCGGCCTGGGCGTACAACTTGGCCATGTTGAAATGGAACTTGGCGCGTTCCTCGACGTTGCGCTCCTCCAGCAGAACGCCGTAGCTGCTGTGATTCTCGAAGACGTTGGGGTCGAGCTTGAGCGCGGTCTGGTAGGTTTCCATGGCTTCTTTGTATTTTTTTCGGGCGAAATAGGCCGTGCCCAGGTTGGAGTAAATCGAGGCGGAGTTGGGAGCGTACTTGAGGGCCTTTCGATAATACCGGATGGCTTTCCCGAAGCTTCTCTGGGCGTAGTAAACCGTGCCCAGGTTGTTGATGGCTTCGGCGTAATCGGGCTTGAGGCGGATGGCCTGCTGGTAGTACTTCCTGGCGTTGTCGAGCTGCTGCATCTGGTGATACGCGATGCCGATTTTGTTTAAAATGACCGGATTTTTGGACTGATCCTCGCGAAACACGTCAATGGCTTCGCGGTACATCTTACGGGCCATGAAAATGTCGCCGCGGGTTTCCACGGAAAGAGGCGGGTTCGGGGCTTGGGGCGCCACCTGGGCGAAAGCGAATGCGGACATCCAGCCTGCCGCAAGTGCGATGGCCAGAGGTCGGGAAACCATGAGGGCCTCCAACACCTATTTAAACACATCCAACAGGCGGCGGAAGAATCCTCTCTTCTCTTCTTTCCTGGGCTGCTGAGGTGGCGCCTGCGATTGGGCGATGGCGGCATTCGGACGATTCTGCCGCGCGATGCGGCGCGCCACGGCGGCCTCCGACACTTCGCCTTCCGATCCCGTGGCGCGCGCGGAATCGTCCGCGGACGAAGCCGGCTTGGCGGACGAGGGTGTTTCCCATCCGGCCACATTGGTCGCGCCTGGCCGGCCGCCGTGCAGCGGGCAGGCGCCCACGGGCTGCGTGCCCACGATGTAAACCTCCGGCCGTTTGACCGGGCAGTAGGGCGTGGCGGGCATCCCGGATTGCGGATCGATATCGATGGAGACAATGCCATCCGGCGCCTGGAATGGTTTGGCGTCGCGATACTCGCGGTAGGCGAGCGCGCGCTTCATGAACTCGGTCCAGATGGGTGCGGCCGAGTGCGCGCCTTCCAGGTCGAGCTCTTTGTTGTCGTCGAACCCCACCCACACCACGCACAACAGTTCGGAGGTGTAGCCGGCGAACCAGCCGTCGTGGGAAGTGCCGGTCTTGCCGGCCGCCGGGACGTTGAAGCCGGCGGCGCGGACCCCGGCGGCGGTGCCGCTGCGCAACACCTCTTCCATCAGGTTGGTCATGAGGTAGGCCACGCGCGGGTCCAGCACCTGCTTGTGTTCGGGCTGGTTCCGATAGACCACCTTGCCATCCTGCGAGCGCACCAGCGAGATGAAGTTGGGCTTGATGTAATCGCCCTGGTTGGCAAAGACGGTGTAGGCGCCGATGGCTTCGAGCGGGGTGATTTCATACGAGCCCAGAGCCACCGCGGGGGTGGGCTGGATCTTGTAGTTCATGCCGGCGCGATTGGCCATTTCGACCACTTTGTCGTAGCCCACCATTTCGGCGAGCTTGACGGTGGCGTTGTTGAGCGAATGCGCCAGCGCTTCGCGCAGGGTGACGTTGCCGTGATATTCGTTCTTGAAATTAGCCGGGGTGTAAGACTTCTGGTCGAACCAGAAGATGGTGGGTTCGTCGAGCAGCATGGTACTGGCCGTGAAGACGCGCGGCGAGCCATCCACGGCGGTATCGAGGGCGGCGGCGTAGACGAACGGTTTGAAGATGGAGCCGGGCTGGCGCTTGGCCAGCACGTGGTTGAGCTGGCTCATGCCGTAGTTGCGGCCGCCGGCCAGGGCCTTGACTTCGCCGGTGTGCGGATCGATGGCGACTAGAGCCACCTGCGCCTCGGGAGGGGTCTGGCCCCGGAAGCGGCGCTGGTGGCGAATCTGCTCGTCCACGTTCTCGATGCCGATCCGGATGGCTTCCCCCGCCGCGCGCTGCAGGTGCATGTCCAGCGTGGTGTAAATGCGGAAGGCATTGGACTGGAAGTCGGTGTCCTGGAAGCGGGCTTGCAGCGTGTCGTTCACCATGTCGACGAAGTACGGCGCCTCCACCGATTGAGCGGTGGACTTGGCCACGGTGAGCGGCGCTTGGGAGGCGAGGGCGTAATCGTGTTCGTCGATGAACCCGTTCTGCCGCATCAAGCCCAGGACCACGTTGCGCCGCTCGCGCAAGCGGTCGGGATGGTGGAACGGGTCGTACAGAGCGGGCCTCTGGATCATGCCGGCGAGCTCGGCGGCCTCGGGCAGAGTGATCTGGCTGAGATCCTTTCCGAGGTAGGCCTCGGCGGCTTCGCCGAAGCCATGGATGCGGAACGAGCCGCGCCAGCCGAGGTAGATATCGTTGGCGTAATCCTCGAAAATCACTTCCTTGGAAAGCTTCTGTTCGAGTTGGAGGGTGATGACCATCTCGGCCAGCTTGCGCGTCCAGCGCTTGCCCGTATCGAGCCAGAACATGCGCGCGAGCTGCTGGCTGAGGGTGGAGGCGCCTTGGGCGTTGCGGCCTTCCTTGAGGTCGATGTAGGCGGCCTTGACGATGCGGATGGGGTCGAAGCCGGAATGCTGGAAAAAACGTTTATCTTCGGCCGATGTAACGGCCTGGACCAGCACCGTGGGGATGTCCGCGAACTGGACCATGCGGCGTTTCTCGCGGTTGGGCCCGGAAACATTGGTGATGAGCTGCGGCTCGAGCTGATACTGGCTGCGGGTGGTGTTGTCCTGGAGCGAAACGATTTGCGAGATCCGGCCGCCGGCGAACTTGACGACGCCGGCCTCCTGGTCGAAGTAAGATTCGGGGCCGGGAAATACTTCAATGGAATTGGGCTCAAGCAGGTAGTAGCCGATGGGATTGCCGCGCGATTCGTTATAGCCGCTGCGGCGCAACTCGGCGGCGATCTCGGCCGGAGTGCCGGCGTCGCCCACGGCCACCGATTCCGGGGCGGCGAAAATCTTGGCGGTATTGGCGAACGGCCCGGCGCGCAGCTTCTCGTCGATGAGCCGCGAATACTTGGCGTAATAGTAGGTGAACGTGCACAGCACCAGGCAAATGAAGAGGGCGACCCCGATCACCAGGAAGCGGCCTACCGGTCCCAAAAGGAACCGGGTGAGGCCCGCGCCTTTGGGGACCCGGACCTTCATCTCTTTCTGAGGCGCTCGTTTCGGCACTACATACAATTCTCGCATGTGACGGGGTTCGGGCGAAGCGGGTCCCGCGCGCGATCCGCCGGAGGGTGCTACCGCAGCCGCAGGCTGTTGGTCACCACCGTCACGCTCGACAGCGCCATGGCGGCCGAAGCCACCATCGGCGAGAGCAGGCCCAGAGCCGCGATGGGGATTCCCAGCGTGTTGTAGGCGAAGGCCCAGAAGAGGTTTTGACGGATGATCCGCATCGTCCGGCGCCCCAGTTCCATCGCTTCGGCCACGCCGTTCAGATCGTCCCGCATGAGGATGATGCCGCCGGCCTCCATGGCGATGTCGGCGCCCGACGCCATGGCCAGCCCCAAATCGGCCTGCGCCAGCGCGGGCGCGTCGTTGATGCCGTCGCCCACCATGGCGACGCGCTGTCCGCCGGCCTGCAACTTTTTCACCTCGGCCATTTTCCGATCGGGCATCACTTCGGCCAGAACGTGCTC
>JBAWDI010000677.1:0-2123 GCA_049590695.1 Bryobacteraceae bacterium | reverse complement strand
CGAGACAAACTCCTGTAACGTTCTGCTTGGAGGGCCCACCGGCTTGCCATCCGCGGTGAACACGAATTCACTCCCGCTTTGCATTGGCACATCCAGATATTTGGACCTATGGCGAACATGCGCGGTCAATCGAGTTCTCAAGGAGAACCGCCGCAACTTCCCTGAAGCCTCTGGCGCGTTCGGCAGAAGGACCGCTTCGCCGTCGGCCAATCCTGCCAGCGTAGCGCTCCAGTCGCCGGAGCCGTTGCCACACATTGTCTGCAGCGCCTGGGCCTCTTGCGGATCCGAAATGCGCGTGCAGCAGATCACTTCCATAGCTCTGCGGACATCCGCGTGAAGATCGGAGGGCCGGTAAGTGACCAGTGTGTATGCACCCAGGTCAAGGTCCAACAGATCTCTGACATTCGATTCATTGAGGAAGTAATGCGCTTCATCGACGACGATCCTGTGAGGCAGACCGGTGCTCCGCCTGAGAGACGCGAGCATGGGCAGCAAGGCTTTCAGATAGTCGACCTTCTCCTTGTATTGCACGCGGGAAAGGTTGATCACCACGCTCATGTCCGGATGCCGCAGCATCCGAGCGAGATCGGGCAGCGACGGTAAAGGGTCGCCGCCTCCCCATGCCAGGACGCGGGGTAGAGCTTCCAGTTGCTCGTAGTCGCCCTCAGGATCGATTACGCACGTACAGTAATCGTGCAGCATGAGTTGTTCGCAGAACAGCCCCGTGGCCCACGATTTTCCGGATCGCGGGTCTCCCGCGATGAGGAGGTTCCATCCGCTGATCGCAAACCCGAGCGGTTCGCCACTCTCGGTCACGCCCACTATGATTTTGTCCCTGCCAATCCGATCCGGAGGCAGCCGCACACTTTTCACGGCCTGTCGGATGTAGGGTGCAACCGCACTGGGGCCATCTCCATGTATGACCTCGTGCGCACTCTTCTGGAGAGCCGGACTTCCCCAGCCGACCGCTACACCGGTCTCGCAAGCCGCGAGGAGGTCGTGGTCGTTTTCCGCGTCGCCGATGGCGATCGCGTTGTGAGCCGACAGACGTAGCGCGGTGAGGGCCTGGCGAAGCCCGGTAGCTTTACTAATCGCCTGCGGAAGCACCATGAGGCGGCCACGATTGAACAACAGCACCAGCGGCAGTTCGAGCTCGCGTATCACAGCCAGGATCCGCGGAGCCAATGCCGCGTCGGTCTCTACTATGCATTGGCCGGACGCGAAATCGATCGCACGACGGCGAAGTTCCTCAAGGAAGACCGGTGGTGGAGGATGGCCGATCAACCAGGAATGCCCGTTTGGAAAGGCTAGTACGGCCCCATTTTCCGCTACCACGGCATCAACAAACTGGAGGTCTTCTGCTACCCGCTTCAGGTCCGAAAGAATGCGGCCGGTCACGAGGATCACTGCGATTCCGCGCGCACGTGCCTCTGCGATGGCAATCCTCACGTCCGGATCGAGTACTCCATCACGAGCGATCGTCCCGTCGTAATCGAGTGCCAGTACCCCGAACTTCAAGCGTCCTCCTTCTCACACCTGCAATTCTGCGCTGGTTTGAAACAGTTGCAGCACCTGGCTCCGCGAGACCATACCACGTGGATGGCCACTCACCAGGACCGGCAGTTGATTCACGTCATTGGTTGCCATCACGTCGAGCGCATCCTGCAATGACGTTTCTGGCGTTACCGTGTGCAAACCAGCCGCCGGCAGCATGACGCTGCTGAGAGTAGTCGATGGCCACTGCCTGCGCTCTACGTGCTTGATTTCGTGGGGAGTGATCAGACCAGCCAACGCGCCATCCTCTTCCACCAGGAAGCAGCGTTTCCCGGTGCGGAGCATTTCTTCATCGACAAACTGCTGAAGGTCCATGCGGCCGTCCACAATTGGACACTCGCTGGACATCAAGTCGGCTACGTGCCGGCCTGCGAGAACTGGACCAACTTCCGCTCTCCGCAGCCGCACGCAAGTTGGAGTGTCAGCCATAATTAAAGCGTCCGGCGCCCTTCAGATGCTGAGGACGGGACACGGCGATTGACGGATGATTGCATAAGCGTGTGTTGTCAACCTGCCGTCCATTCTGTCTCGAGGACCCCTGCCAATCACGAGCAGGTCCGCCCCTACCC
>JBAWDI010000676.1:0-1534 GCA_049590695.1 Bryobacteraceae bacterium | reverse complement strand
GTGCGAATGCGGTGCAGGATGTTGTCGCGCGACATCAGCGGCGCCTCCACATTTCGCGGAAGCTCCGGGCGGGGGCCGGCGGCAGATCGCGCTGGCTCAGCCAGGCCCGCAGAGGCCCGATGTTCATGGGAGCGGGGACACCGCGGATCCAGCCGGTGGCGTCCGGCGGCGCCACGGCGGCGGCCAACTTCCCGGCCATTTCGTACAGCCGCGGATGGGTCATCAACCAGGCGAAGGCGCGGAACGCCAGTTTCTCCATGCGGCCCCGGTGGTCGCGGGCCTCGGCCTTCTTCACGTCCGAGCGCAGCTCCAGCAGGATCTTCGGAATATCGATCTTCACCGGACACACCTCGGAGCACGCTCCACAGAGGCTGGAAGCGAAGGGCAGGCCGGGCTCGTGCGAGACCCCCATGAACTGCGGCGTGATGATGGCGCCGATGGGCCCCGAGTAGACCCACGGAAAACTGTGGCCGCCGATCTTGCGGTAGACCGGGCAGGCGTTCAAACAGGCGCCGCAGCGAATGCAGTAGAGCGACTGGCGCTTGCCGCGGTCGGGCAGCAGGCGGGTGCGGCCGTTATCCAGCAGCACCACATAGAATTCGTCGGGACCGTCGATTTCTCCAGTGCGCCGCGGGCCGCTGAGGAAAGATGTGTAGACGGTGAGCAACTGGCCGGTGCCGCTGCGGCCGAGGAGTTTCAGAAACACCGCCAGGTCCTGCGCGCGGGGAATCATCTTCTCGATTCCCGCGATGGCGATGTGGATCTTGGGCGCGGAGGTGGTGAGCCGGATGTTGCCTTCGTTCTCCACCAGCACCACGGCGCCGGAGCCGGCGACCAGGAAGTTCGCCCCGCTGATTCCGATATCGGCCGCGAGAAACTTCTGGCGCAACACCGCGCGGGCGATGGCGGTCTGCTTCTCGATCGCCGTCTCGCGCGGGACGTTGAGCCGCTTGGTGAACAGATCGGCCACATCGTAGCGGGTCAGGTGCAGCGCCGGCGCGACGATGTGGTAGGGCCGCTCGTGCGCCAGTTGAATGATGTACTCGCCGAGATCGGTCTCCACCGATTCGAGGCCCTGCTGTTCGAGGCGCTCGTTGAGATCCACCTCCTCGGTGGTCATCGACTTGGATTTGACGATCCGCCGCGCGCCGCGGTCTTTGGCGAGCGCCAGCACGAAATCGGCGACCTCCGTGCCGTCCTTGGCGTACACCACTTTGCCGCCATGGGCTTCGACGTTGCGCTCGAACTCCTCGAGATAGTAATCCAGGTTCTCGATGGTGTGCTTCTTGACGGCGTTGGCCTGGGTGCGCAGTTCCTGGTAATCGGGCAGCGCATCGGGGGCCACGGTCTCGGTGCGCTTGTCCTTCAGCCGCGCGGTGGCGGTGTAGATGGCCAGTTGGAGATTGGCGTCGGCCAGCGTGTTGTGGATCTTGCGATCGAATTCGACCGACATAGGACCTCAGCGGCTCGCCAAAACCTCCGCCAGATGCATGGTGCGCACCTTGGAGCCGGCCCGCGAGAGCGCACCCTGGAT
>JBAWDI010000675.1:0-6752 GCA_049590695.1 Bryobacteraceae bacterium | reverse complement strand
GCACCGTGGAGCAGGCGTTTCGCCTGCCATGCCGGTATTCCTACCGGCATTCCCCGAAGAACGTCGGCACGGACGCCGACGTGGCAACCTGAAAGGTCGCTCCACGGATCGAGCGCAGGCGCATTTCTTGCGTCGCACCATACCAGGCTTATTTAAGTGGCATTGGGCGCCTTCGCCTGCCAACTATTGCTTCGCCGCCGCCTGGCTTTTCGCGAGCAGGCCTTTGATCAGATCGGAAGCGGGCGCCTCCTGGTAGCCTTCCGGAATCTGGAAAACGCTATCGGGCACAGGTGCGGTGGAAAGCTCCACCACCTCCTGATTCATCTGCATGAAGGGCGCATCGGGGTCGGCGGCGGGCATCCGTTGCAGCATCGCAGCCATGGCGGGCATGAACATGTCCATGTGCAGCCGCAGTACCGTCGCCCCCTTCTGCATTTCCTCCATGAGGGGAGCGAAAGCGCCCCCGAGACCGGGCAACTGTTTCATCATCTTGTCCATGAAGGCAGTCGGGTTCATGGTGGCGTAGGACCAAAGAGAATAGCCGGTCAACTCGCGAATGGCGGGCACGCGCATGATTTCGCCAGGCTTGGCGCTCCACAAGTGTATGACCATCTTGAGTATGGGGCCGGCGGGCATGTTGGGCATGGCCGGCCCTGCGACCGAGACCGCGATCTCGCGCTCCTCCGCCTCCACACCCTGGATGACGGCGGTACGGCCGGTCGCCCTGGCGGGTGAAATATCGGCTTTCATGGAGGGCATGGCGGCGCGGGCTTCGGCCGGCATTTCCGGCATGGCGCGGGACACTTCCTCTCCGAACTGGTCGTATGGCAGCTTGGCATACCGCTTGCCCGCGGTGTCCAGGAGCGTGATCTCCTTGGTGGCGAAATCGATGATCGAATTGAACCCCATGGACGTGGAGAACCCTTTGCCGCCCTTCAAGCGAAGCACGGTCTCCTGCGCTATGGCGCGTGCCGCCATCTGCGCGGGCAGGGCGGAGTTCGACTTGATCTCCATTTTGTAGCGGAGCGTAACGTCGGCGTGCGCCACCGAGAGGGTGAGCGCCAGCGGGAATATGGATGCGAATGTGCGGAAGCGGCAGATCATCATAATCCTATTCAGTCTACACCCAGCCGCGCCGCAGGCCGGCACAGCGCGCCGGCGCCCGCGATGCCGGCGGCGGCGCCGTAGCGGGCCATCAGCAGGGGGATTTCGGAGGCGCGCTTGTTGATGGCCCAGTGCGGCAAGTTCTTCGAGATGCTCTCGAAGAACGAGCTCATCAGCTCGGCGACCCCGCCGCCCACCACGATGACGTCCGGCTCCAGAAGATCCACGATGTTGCCGAGCCACACGGTCAGCAGGTGAGCGGTCTCGGTAAGAACCTCGGTGGCCACCGCGTCGCCCTCGCGAAAGGCCTGGCCTACGTGTTCGGAGCGGACCTGTTCCAGGCTTCCGGCCAGTTGCACAATCCTGGACGCGCCGGCGCCGGCGAGCCTGGCCCGCGCCCTGCGGGCGATGTTCGGGCCGGAGGCCAGCGTCTCGATGCAACCGCGCTTGCCGCATGGGCACTGGGGTCCGTGATAGTCGATGGTCATGTGCCCGCCCTCGGCGGCGCTTCCGGTGCGGCCGTGGTAGATCTTCCTGTCGAAGACGATTCCCGTGCCGATGCCCGTGCCGAGCGTAGCGTAGAAAACATTGGTGTATCCGACGCCCGCGCCCCACAGAGCTTCGGCCAGGCCGGCGGCGTTGGCGTCGTTATCGACGCGCGCGGGAACGCCGAATACCCGCTCCACTTCGGCGGCCAGAGGGTAATTGCGCCAACAGGGCACGTTGGGCGGATTGAGCACCACCCCGGTCTTGGGGTCGAGCGGGCCGGGCGAGCAGAGTCCAATCCCCGTCACCGCGCCGGAGAAGACCGCATCCACGGCAGCCTTCACCGCCGCGAAACCCGTGGCCGCGTCCCCCGTGGCCACCATCGGCGCGCGCGTCTTATGGGAGATCTCCCCGCTCGAATCCACCAGCCCGGCGGCCACTTTGGTGCCGCCGATGTCAACTCCGATCATCATCGCTTCCGGCATGGATCGGTATCCTTAGGATGTCGCCAACGAAAGCACCACAATGGAAAGCACCAGCACGGCGAGGCCGGCGAACATCACCTGAAGCGGCTTCTTGCCGCTGCCCTTCCATTCGCCCGTCACCACTCCCAGGACCATGGCCGTGATGACGATCAGCGACATGAACGCGGGCCACGCCACCACCGTGCCCAAAATGTTCTTCGACACGCCGTACATCACGGTGCTGCCGAACCAGCATACGGCCATGATGGCGGCCAGGAACCAGTAGCCGCCGGTCCCGCCAAGAGCCAGGCGGTTGCCGGTTCTGTTCTTGGACATCAGGTAGATGCAATAGATGAGGTTGGGAACCGCGCCCGCGCACATCAGCGGCAGCCAGGTGGCGTTGTTCTTCCAGGTCTCGGAGGCGCCGGCGGCTTTGGCCACATCCGCCAGGCGGCCGCCATATTGCAAGCCCAATCCGACCAGCGCCGATCCCAAACCGCTGACGGTGCAAAACAGGAGTCCCTTTCCGACCGAGGGCTTCCCCGTGGGACCCTGGCCCAGCGCGGCTTCGCGGGCGCGGCCGGCCTTGGCGCAGACCAGCACGCCGGCGATCACCAGCGCCACTCCGCCCATCACCGCGATTCCCTGCGAGGTGAACGCCGTCGACCCGGTGAAAAGCGGAATGAGCGCGCCCACGGCAGCCGAGATGCCCAGGATGACGGAGAAGGCCAGGGCGATTCCCACGGCATCCACCGCCAGGCCGAAGAACACCTGCGAAACTCCCCACCCGGCGCCGCAGCCCGCCGCAATGGCAATCGGTCCCCAGCCCGCATCGGAGTAGACCTGGCCCAACGACGGCACGGTGAGCAGCGCCAGCACGGGGGGGAAGATACAGAGCGCGAAGATGGTCCACGCCAGCCAGGTATTCTCCCACGCCCACTTCCTGGTGAACTTCATGGGCAGGGTGAAGCTGCCATTCATCGCTCCGGCCAGGATGAGCAGCAAGATTCCGATCGCGCTTTGATTCATCGATTCCGTCCTTTCGGCCTGATTCCTATGAATGATACCACCAGATCGGATTAAAGCAGGCTAAACTCAACCTCATGAAGTCGCGACCGATGCACACGTTGGCGGCACTGATTTTCGTGGCAGCGTTGGCGGCCCAGACCGCACCCAAGGTCACCACTCCCCAAGAAGCGCTTGGATTCAACCTGGGCGACGATTACCAGGTGGCGAACTACACGCAGCTCGAGGCCTACTGGAAGAAACTCGCCAGCGAGACCGATCGCATACGGCTGGTGGACATCGGACCCACGGCCGAGGGGCGGCGCCAGTACATGGCGATTATCACATCGCCGGAGAACATGAAGCGCCTCGATCATTACAAGGACATCTCGCGCCGGCTGGCGCTGGCCGAGGGGATCACGGAAGATCAGGCCCGCGCGCTGGCCCGCGAGGGCAAAGCGGTGGTGTGGATCGATGGCGGGCTGCACGCCAGCGAGACGGTGGGCTCGCAGCAGCTCATGGAGATGGTCTACCAGATGGCGAGCCGCACCGATCCGGAAACCATGCGTTTTCTGGACGACGTGATCCTGCTGTGCGTGCCGGCCAACCCGGACGGCCAGGAGCTGGTAGCCAACTGGTACATGCGCGGATCGGAGAAACCGGACGCGCCACTGAAGGACCCGCTCAAGCGCACCATGAACGGCCTGCCCCGGCTGTGGGCCAAGTACATCGGCCACGACGACAACCGCGACTTCTACATGTCCAACATGCCGGAAACCACCAACATGAACCGCCAGCTTTTCCTGGAGTGGTTTCCGCAGATCATGTACAACCACCACCAGACCGGACCCGCCGGCGCGGTGATTTTCATGCCGCCCTTCCGCGACCCGTTCAACTACAACTTCGATCCGCTGATTCCGCTGGGAATCGAGCTGGTGGGCACCGCCATGCACAGCCGGCTGGTGGCGGAGGGCAAGGGCGGCAGCACTATGCGCAGCGGCGCCAATTACTCCACCTGGTGGAACGGCGGCCTGCGCACCATCACTTACTTCCACAATATGATCGGCATCCTCACCGAGATCATCGGCAGTCCCACGCCGATGACCATCCCGGTGGTGCCCGCGAAGCAGTTGCCGCAAGGGGACTGGCCCATGCCGGTGGTTCCCCAACTGTGGCACTACCGGCAATCCATCGAGTACGAGATCACCAACAACCGGGCCATCCTCGACGTGGCGTCCCGCTATCGCGAAACCTTCCTGTTCAACATTTGGCGCATGGGAATGAATTCGATCGAGAAGGGCGGCAAGGATTACTGGACGGTCACGCCCAAGCGCATTGCCGCGCTCGAAGCGGCGGCTGGCGGCGGATCCAGCGGCCGCACGGTTCCCATGGAGCTTTACAACACCGTCCTGCACGATCCCAAAATGCGCGATCCGCGCGGTTACATCATCCCGTCGGACCAGGCGGATTTCGCCACCGCCACCGAGTTCGTCAACGCTCTCCTCAAGACCGGCATCACGGTCCTGCGAGCCACTTCCGCGTTTCAAGTGGCCGGCAAGAGCTACCCGGCCGGCTCGTACGTGGTGAAGACCGCGCAGGCGTTCCGACCGCATGTCATGGATATGTTCGAGCCGCAGGACCATCCCAACGATTTTGCGTATCCCGGCGGCCCTCCCAATCCTCCGTACGACATCGCCGGCTGGACACTGGCGTTGCAGATGGGCGTCGAGTTCGATGGCGTCCGCGACGGCTTCGACGGTCCGTTCATGAAGATCGGCGGCCTTCTGCCCGCGCCGCCCAGCTCGATTACAGGACCCTCGAACCCGGCCGGCTACCTGATCAGCCACCGCATCAACAACTCCTTCGTGCTGATCAACCGGCTGTTGAAGGCCGGCGCCGGCGTGTACTGGCTGAAGAAGCGGGAGATGGCCGGCGGCCGGGATCTGGGCACGGGCGCCATCTGGATTCCGGCTTCGGCAGCCACGCGCCCCATACTCGAGCGCGGCGCGAAGGAGCTGGGAGTACCCGTCGATGCCGTGGCCAAAGCGCCCGCCGGCGATGCGCTGAAGCTCCAGCCCATCCGCATCGGCCTGTGCGACCAGTATGGCGGCTCCATGCCTTCCGGCTGGACGCGCTGGCTCTTCGAGCAGTACGAGTTTCCCTTCGAGGTGGTCTACCCGCCGGCGCTCGATGCCGGCGACTTGAAAAGTAAGTTCGATGTCCTGGTCTTGCCCGATGGGGCCATTCGCCGCGGCGGCGGTGGCGGCGACAGAATCACGGAAGACAAGACCGGTCCGCAGCTCAAGAAATTCGTCGAGTCGGGCGGGTCCATCGTGACCATCGGAAGCTCCACCAGCGTGGCGGAGTGGTTCGGCATTCCCGTGAAGAATTACCTCGCGGAGGTAGGCCCGGACGGCAAGGACCGCCCGCTGCCGCGCGAGAAGTTCTATATTCCGGGCTCGCTGTTGAAGGCCAGCGTCGACAACACCAACCCCTTGGCTTACGGCATGCCGGCGAAGGTGGATGTTTTCTTCGACAGCAGCCCGGTGTTCCGCCTGGAGCCCGACTCCGAGTTGAAGCACACCGCGGCGGTGGCCTGGTTCTCCGGTGCGGAGGTTCTGGACAGCGGCTGGGCCTGGGGCCAGCAGTACCTGGATGGCGGAACGGCGGTGGCCGAGGCCTCCGTGGGCCAAGGCAAGCTGGTGCTGCTGGGTCCGGAAGTGAATTTCCGCGACCAGCCGCACGGGACATATAAGCTGCTGTTCAACGGCCTCTACTACGGCAGCGCCAAACCGGCGGCGTTGCCGTAGGGGGTGGGCATGCTCAGCCCCTATACCGGTTCAGCGCTCCGCCAACCGGGCGATGGCCGGCCCGGTGAGCCGGAAAATGGTCCACTCGTCCAGGGGGACCGCGCCCAGGCTCCGGTAAAACTCGATGGCGGGCGTGTTCCAATCGAGCACGGCCCATTCCATCCGGGCGCAGCCGCGCTCCGTGGCGATGCGCGCCAGTGCGCACAGCAGCGCCTTGCCGATGCCGCGGCCACGCATCGCGGGGCGGACGAACAAATCCTCCAGGTACAACCCCCGCCGGCCTTGCCAGGTGGAGAAGTTGTGAAAAAAGAGGGCCAATCCGGCGGTCTCGCCCTCGACCTCCGCCAACAGCACTTCGGCGGCGGGCCTCGCGCCGAACAGCGACTCGCGCAGAACTTCCTGGTTGACGGGCACCTCTTCGGGGCGCGCTTTCTCATACTCGGCAAGCCCGTGGATGAGCGCCAGAATGACCGGGATATCGTCTTCCACGCCCGGTCTGATGTGTATGTCGGACATCTTGGCTGGTTGTGCCATTCTAACCGATGAGGCAACGCGTTGTTCCGAACCGCGCCATAATCTACTCATGACCCGCATTCCGCTTGCTCTAATCTTGATGGCGGGCGCGCTGGCCGCCCAGGCGCCGCCCAATATGCCGAAAGCCGACCCGTTGTGGCCCGGCGCAGCGCCTGGCGCACAGGGCACCCAGGACGAAGACCAGCCCACGCTCGCGCCGTATCTCGTGCCGCCAGGCCGGGTGACCGGCACGGCGGTGATCGTGTGCCCCGGCGGCGGCTATGCCCACCTGTCGATGGACAAGGAAGGCGACCAGGTGGCGCGCTGGCTGAATTCCATCGGGGTCGCGGCCTTCGTGTTGAAATACCGG
>JBAWDI010000674.1:0-2736 GCA_049590695.1 Bryobacteraceae bacterium | reverse complement strand
TCGAGTAAATTATCTTAACGCTTATGGGGCATGCCCGGCCCCTACGGCTCGAGGCGCCGCTGGTCGCAGGCGCTTCCACGGGTCAGGGACATTTGGTCCAAGTGGACTTGTTCCCCCAGGTGTTAACATCGTCTTCGAAGGGGGATCTTGGAAAATGCGCTTCATCGGATGGGCGGAAGTCAGCCCTGAGAAGTGGCTCCGTCAGTGGTCGGAGTTGTATCCAGCCGACTATGATGAAGCCGAGTATCGAGATTTGATCAAGCGGTCCGGGGAGTTCTCGCCCGCCGATTATGAACGGATCGGGAAGTGGAAAGACAACGCCCAAAGCATATCCCGCTGGAAGCCAAATGTTGCGTCCGTTGCCTATGAGATCTGGAAGCAAGTAGCCGAAGAGCGGCCATGCTGCCCAGACGACGACGGTGTGGGTGCGTTTCTCTCGAAGTTGTCGGATCGACTCTACCAAGACGAGTACAAGAATGGGACCAAGAGAGTGAAGCGCTTTGGCCTTTCCCGCGCAAGCACTTTGCTGCATTTCATCAGCGGAGGACGTTATCCGATATTTGACTCTCGTGTTGCAGAGGCCGTTTCGCGGTTGCTCGGCTCATCCGTAGACTACTCTGTCGCCTCGTACGTCAACTCATACTGCCCCATCTTTCAACAGATCGCGGATCTATGTCGCGCAACGGATCTGCGGACTGTGGATATGGCGCTGTTCAGTTATGGCGCGTTCATCGCTCAGATGCCCGCCACCGTCTGAGCCCTCAGAAGAGGGCTGGTATCGGTTCGACGGTTTCCCGGCTCTGCTAGCCCGAAGTTCGGAAGCAGCCACTTTGCATCACTTGGCCGTGTCACGCCCTTTTCGCCCTTTGGTCGATCGGGTCGGCACCGGTTTACAATGGCTCAAGGGGATAGAAGATGCCGGCAGCCCATGATTCACTCCTGGAGCGGATCACAATCGATTCCGACGTGCGGTTCGGGAAGCCGTGTATTCGCGGTCACCGGATCACCGTTCAGGAGATTCTGGAGTGGCTGTCAGGCGGGGCTTCCCAGCAGCAAATTTTGGCCGATTATCCTCAGCTCGAACCGGATGACTTCCTTGCCGTGTACGCTTATGCCGCCGAATTGGCGGGGCGCAAGGTCTCCGGAGGATGAAGCCCTTCCTCGACGAAAGCCTATCGCCGAGGCTGGTTCTATTATTGCGCGACCTATTCCCCGAGTCGGAGAGTGCACTTCAAAACGGGCTTGCCCGCACCGCGATCAAGCGATTTCGGACGTCTGTTGAGGCAGGTCCCTGGCGCCAGAGTAGTCATTCTGCGTCCCTGTGACTATCCCACTGAGGTGGCGGTCGAAGTGCTCCGGCGCAATTCGATCCGGATCGCTGAATTGCCCGGCTCCCAGGATCATCTGATCATTCTCGAGCAGTAGCGCCTGGACGCACACCACGCTCAGGCGGCGCGCGGTTTTCGCTTCTTGGCTTCCACTGACAGCCTGAGACCCGCGCTGTCCAACAGCCGCAGCAACGTCTCAAGCCGCGGATTGCCCTTGGCCGAGAGCGTGCGATACAGCGACTCACGCCCCAGATCGCTTTGCTTTGCCACGCTGCCGATATCGTGGGCGGCCGCAACCTGCCGTAACGCCAGCAGAGACACCTCGCGAGATCCTCCCGCCAGACAGGCGTTCAGGTAACCGGCCGCTTCCTCCGGATCGCGCAGGCCGTCCTTCAAGCTTTCTTCGTAGTCTCGATCACCTCCAGGCAGATGGCATAAGCCTATCCCAAAAGGTACATCGCCGACCGGCAACCCCCTTGCGCTAAGGCGAAGAAAAGACGAAACTAGATGCATGGCACTGGTGGGCATCGCGCGCCTAGCATCCCAGAGCGAACTGCTGGAAACGAAGCGCGGCGTGCAGTATTTCGAGATGGCGGCGCGGTCCATTCTCAATCGCACTTCACCGCGGATGCCGTTTCAGTGGACCATCAACCCGTACCGGGGGTGCGAGTTGGGGTGCAAGTACTGCTTTGCGCGTTATACGCACGAGTTCATGGAAATGGACGCGAGCGATTTCGAGGACAAGATCTATGCCAAATCGGCGGCGGCGCAATTGCTGCGGCGGGAATTGGGGCGCGTGGAGCGGAAGGAACACATCGCCATGGGGACGGCAACCGATCCGTATCAACCGGCCGAGCGGCGGTTCGGAAGGACACGGTCGATTCTTGAAGTGTTCCTGCGGGAACGCGGGCGGCGGCTGGGCATCACCACGAAATCGGACTTGATTGTGCGCGATCTGGAGCTGTTGCGGGAGATGGCGCGCGGGAACGTGCTGCATGTGAACTTCACCATCACCACGCTGGATGAAAAGCTGGCGCGGCTGCTGGAGCCGCGCGCGCCGCGGCCGGCACTGCGGCTGGCGGCGCTACGGAAGCTCGGCGAGGCGGGGATTGCGGTGGGTGTGTTCGCGAATCTGGTCATGCCGGGTTTGACGGATGGCGAAAGGCAACTTGACCGCTTGGCGAAGACGGCGCGCGACGCGGGAGCGCAGTGGTTCGGCGGCGCACCGCTGTTCTTGATGCCGTCGGCACAGAAGGTGTTTCTGCCGCTTTTGGAGCGGGAGTTCCCAGAGTTGGTAGCGCGCTATCGGGAGTTGTATGCGCGGAGTGCGTTCCTGGACGGCGGGTACAAGGAGCTAGTCGCGAGGATCCGCGAGCGGTACGGGCTGGAAGCGGGGCCCATCGGGTAC
>JBAWDI010000673.1:0-4209 GCA_049590695.1 Bryobacteraceae bacterium | reverse complement strand
ACGCCCGCTCGCCGAGCTTCACGCTCGCTCATCCATGTCCTTCTCACCTGCCTGTAATCGGCTGGGTGAGGGGACATTTCTATCGAGGACTGTAGGGGACATTATCACGGAGCTTCAACACTGGTGGTTGCGCCGGGGGTCAGCCGGCGGCCGTCTAGCGGTCTGCGGCGCAAATGACGCACCTTATCCAACGCGCCGTGGAGCAGGCGTTTCGCCTGCCATGCCGGTATTCCTACCGGCATTCCCCGAAGAACGTCGGCACGAACGCCAGCGTGGCAACCTAAAAGGTCGCTCCACGAGTCGAGCGCGACGATCAGCCCGGAGTGGATCAGGCGCATTTCTTGCGCCGCACTCCACTAATTCTGGTCCGGCTGCGCCTTCACCAACGGTCCGAACTTCTTCAGCGGCGCCTCGATCTTGGATGCTTCGCCCACCGCGATGATCTGCGCGTCATCCATCGGTATGTACTTCTTCGCCACGCGGATCACGTCTTCCGCGGTCACCGCCTGGGTCTTTCCCGCGAAGGTGTCCCAGTAATCTTCGGGCAGACCCAACTGGCGCTGATCCATCCACCGCATGATCACCGTGGCCGGCTGCTCCAGTGCCAGCGCGAAGCTTCCGATGACGGCGCTTTTGGCGTCGGCCAGTTCGCCGGCCGGAACGGGCGTCTCGCGGATCTTGCGGAACTCCTCGAGAATCGCCGCCAGGGCCGGTTCCGTGACTTCCGTTCTGACCGATGTGGCGGCCATGAAATAATTCAGGCTGGGACTGTTGACGAACGTGGAACTGATTCCGTATGTGTAGCCTTTTTCTTCGCGGATGGTCCGGAACAGGCGTGACGACGGGCCGTTGCCGAGCACCCGGTTCAGAACGGAATAGGCGAAGTAATCGGGGTGCGTCCGCTCCACCGCGTGATTGGCGATTACCAGGTAGGTCTGCACCGAGTTGGGGCGCGGAACCAGGTAGATTTGCTTCTTCTCTATTCGCGGCAGAGTGGGCGCTGAGATTCGCGGGACAGGTCCGCCCTTCCATGCTCCCAAGGCTTTCTCCAGCCTGGCGGCGGCGCTGGACGGCGTGACATCGCCCGTCACGCCAACCCATTGACCCGCGGGCCGGTAATACGCCTGGTGAAACTCGATCAACTTCTCGCGAGTGATCTTGTCGAGCGATTCCACGCTGGGCCGAATGAACCGGCGGACATCGCTCGGGAACAGCGTCTTCATCAACCGTTCCTCGCCGAGCGCGCCGGGAGAAGTCTTGAACTGCTCGATCTCCGCGCGCTGCCGGGTTTTCCACTTGTCCAGTTCATCCTGCGGGAAGGTCGGGTTGAGGATGATGTCCGCCAGTAGATCGAGGGCCGCGTCGAAGTTCTCGGTTAATGCGGTCAGATAAACGATCGTGTTCTCCTGGTACGACGCAAAACCGACGGACGCGCCCAGTTCGGCCAATCTCTCGGCGATCTCCTTCGATGAGCGCGTCTTCGTCCCCAGTTGCATCATGTCCGCGGTGGCGTCGGCCAGGCCGGCCATCCCTTCCGGGACTCGCAGCGTGCCGGCGGGCGTCATGAGACGCAGGTAGATGGTAGGAACGCGGTGCGATTCAACTACCAGCAACTTCAAACCGTTGGAGAGCTGCCGTTCCACCGGCCGCGGCATCTTGATCTGGAGCACTTCGTTCGAGATGGGAGCCTTGTTGAGCCGGACGACCCCGGCGAGCGACTGCGGCGCCTGGCCCTGCGGCGCCTGCGCTGCGGCCCACGCGGCCAATGCGATCGAAAGAAACAGTGATTTCCTCATGGCAGCCTCCTCAGTTTCCTCTCCCTGGCCCTGGCCCGCCCGGCGCGGCCGGAACGGTCACCACGACGACGCGGTTGGCCGCCCGCAAATACGTCTTGGCGGCCTTCTGCATATCGCCCGCCGTCACTGCCATCCTCTTCGCAGACTCGGTGTTGATCCGGCCGGGATCGTTGAACAACGCGGCGTCGTCGGCCAGGGAAATGGCCATCGAAAGCGTGGAGCCGCGAGCGCTCACGGCACCGCGCCGGATTCCGGCGCGGGCCCGCGCGAGTTCTTTTTCCGTAACCGGCTCCGCGGCCGCTTTGGCGATTTCTTCCGCCAGCAGCGCTTCCACCTCCTCCGGCGTCTTGCCGGCGCGCACCATGATGTAGAATTCGAACTTGGAGGGCCCCGACCGGTTATCCAGCCCGCATCCCGCCGAGCTGGCCACCTCCTTTTCCTTTACCAGCTTCTGATACAGCCGTCCACTCTGGCCGCCACCCAGGATGGAGCTTAAAACCGAGAGTGCCCGGCTATCCGGGTTGGTGGCCTCGGGAATCCGGTAGGCGATCTCAACCTGCGTCAACCGCGCCAACTTGTCGTCTATCTTGGCACGCCGTTCGGCGTTCTTTTCCGGCTCGGCCAGGTCCACGGCCTTGGGCGCTTCCTGCCTGGGAATCGACCCGAAATACTTCCGCACCCGGGCCAGGGCGTCCTTCGCATCCAGGTCGCCCGCAAGCGCCAGTATCGCGTTGTTCGGCGCGTAGTACGTCCTGAAGAACTGGCGCACATCATCCACCGAGGCCGCGTCCAGGTCCGCCATGGAGCCGATTACCGAGTGGTGGTAGGCGAAGTTGTCGTAAACCAATTCGTCCATCTTCTCCCCGGATTGTCCGTAGGGCCGGTTGTCCACCGACAGCCGGCGCTCCTCTTTAACCGCCTGCCGCTGATTATCCAGGTTCTCCTGGGTGACCTTGAGCGAACGCATCCGGTCCGCCTCGAGGAACAGGCCCAGGTCGAGCTCGTTCTTGGGCAGCTCTTCGAAGTACAGCGTCCGATCGGTATCGGTGGTGCCGTTCATCGTGCCGCCCCTGGTGAAGATGTCGTAGAAATGCTCGCCGGGTCCCACGTTTTCCGAGCCCTTGAACATCATGTGCTCGAACAAGTGCGCGAAACCGGTGCGGCCCTGGCGCTCGTCGCGGGAGCCTACCTTGTAGCTGATCGCGAGGGCGTAAACAGGCGCGTAATGATCTTCGGCGATAATGACCCGCAGACCATTATCGAGGGTCGTGTCCGTGAACGTCAGCGGCTGCATCGGCGGCGCCGCCTGCTGGGCGGACATGGGCATCGTAAGTGCGAACAGCAATGCGATCGGGAATGTCAGTCTCAAGGCTCGTCCTTTCGGCACGCTATTATAGCTCCTGGCGGCACTCCACTCTGGTACAGTTGTTGGAAGCCATGCGAAGCATCCCCGGCTGGGACCAATACTACCTCGATATCTGCCAGGTTGTCGCCTGCCGCAGCAAGGACCCCAACACCCAAATCGGCTGCGTCATCGTGGGGCCGAACCATGAAATCCGGTCCACCGGTTACAACTCCTTCCCGCGTGGAATCCGGGACGACGTCCCGGAGCGGCTGGTGCGGCCCGCCAAGTACCTTTGGATCGAGCATGCCGAGCGCAACGCCATCTGCAACGCGGCGCGCGCCGGAACCGCCACCGAGGCCTGCACCATTTACGTCGAGATCATGCCGTGCATGGATTGCGCCCGCGCCATCGTGCAGGCCGGCATCACAGAGGTGGTGGTTTCTTCCGAGCGCATGGCCCAGTATTCCAGCGAATACTACGACCAGCACTTCGGAATGGTTGAGGTCTTATTCGGCGAGGCCCGCGTCCGCGTGCGCCGCGTCTAGACGGCCTTGGAACCGCCGGTATCCACCGGCTTATCCGCCGGGTGCTCGCCGGTTCTTGGCAGTCCACTCCTGTAAAAGCGGCACTTGCACGCGCGGCACCGGAAGGGATGCCTTCCCATCGCCATCATGAACCCGTCCTTCCATCCGTGGGGAATGGAATGGCGGACGTCCAGGCCGCCGCAGCGCGGACACCGGATTTTCTCCTCGAGATCCGTAGTCAGCGTCCTCGATATGGTGAGCTTACCAGAACCATGGGCGCTCTGTCACGGACCATATGGACGTAGTGTAGTGCGACGCAAGTGATGCGCCTTATAGCCTCCCATCCGATCATCGGGCTGCCTACGTGGAGCGACCTTTCAGGTTGCCACGTCGGCGTCCGTGCCGACGTTCTTCGAAGTGCGGTGGACCCCAAGAGTGAGACACGGCGGAAAGCCGACACTTTCCATTCGCTGCTTTTTGGTTGAGCCGCGAAGCCGTCCGTTTCATACTGAGCCTACCTGAGTCGGACGGGATAGGGCAATGC
>JBAWDI010000672.1:0-2390 GCA_049590695.1 Bryobacteraceae bacterium | reverse complement strand
CGGGCGATTCCGGCAATACCGCGGCCCTTTCGCGCGATCACACCATCCGCATCGAGAACTGTGGCATGGTGACCGTCTGCGGCGGGAAGTGGACCACCTATCGCCACATGGCGGAAGACTGCGTCAATCAGGCGGCCACCCTGGCGCGGTTGCCCGAGAAGCCGTGCGTCACCCGCCATCTCAACGTGCACGGCTTCCACCCCGGTTCCGATAAGTTCGGCCACTTGAGCGTCTACGGCTCCGACGCCGCCGCCGTTCAGTCGCTGGGGCTGGCCGAACCACTCCACCCCGCGCTCCCCTATACCGGCGCCGAAGTCGTCTGGGCGGCGCGTCACGAGATGGCGCGTACCTTGGAAGATGTGCTGGCGCGCCGCACGCGGGCCTTATTCCTGAACGCCCGGGCCGCCATCGCGATGGCTCCCGCGGTGGCTCACCTGTGCGCGCGCGAACTGGAACGCAGTAGCGAGTGGGAGACCGAACAGGTCCGATCTTTCACCGAAACGGCCCGCAATTATCTGCCACGAATCGAACAACCTGCTTACTCCTGATCGCCGTCGCGGCACCTTGCGGCCGCGCCGGAAAGGATAAGACCATCGGGATCGCGCTCGTGACGAAAGCGCTTGACAGCGAATAGTGGCAGCGCGTGAAGTCCGGCGCCGAAGAGGCCGCGCGCGCCGTTCCGGGCGTGCACCTGGTGGTGCTGGCCCCCGAGCGCGAGGTCAACATCGATCAGCAGGTCGGAATCCTCGAAGACCAGATCGCACGAGGCGTTTCCGCGCTGGCCGTGGCGCCCGCGGGTGTCTCCGAGATCCTCCCGGTGCTCGACAGGGCGAAGGCCGCCGGCATTCCGGTCCTGATCGTCGACACCGGCGTGAACTGGCCCGCCAAGCTGAGCTACATCGGCGCCGACAACCGCGTGGGCGGCCGCATCGCCGGCGAGTACATCGTCAAGCTACTAAGTGGCAAAGGCAAGGTCGCGGTGATTCGCGGAATCCTGGGCATCGCCACGCACGAGGAGCGCCTGGCCGGCTTTCGCGAGGCGATTGCGCGGGATCTCTCGGCATGACGGTCATGGAGAACCTTCTCACTGCGTACCCGGATTTGAAAGCCGTCTTCGCCACCAACGACCAGATGGCGCTCGGCGCGGTGGAGGCCATCGCCGCCCTTAACCTCACCGGAAAAGTGTAGGTGGTCGGGTTCGACGCCACCAGAGAGGCCGTCCGCGCGGCTGTGGCGGGCCGTTTGTCGCGCGACATGGCGGGCCTTCCCGAAGTGATGGGCCGCAAAGCGGTGGAAGAAGCCATCCAAGCCGCCAAAGGCCAGCCGGTAGAAAAGCAGGCCATCATCACCCCGGTTCTGGTGACCAAGAAGAACGCCGGACAGTTCCTGTAGTGAAGGTCCTTTCCTGCTTTACTTCTTCCCTCGATCCGTGCCCTCATCTCCTTCAGGTCGGGGATGTGCGCGGGTATCTCGCCGGATTCATGCAGGGCTTTCTCAGGCTCCTTCTGGCTCACGGCGGGGCCGAATTTGATGGTGTAGCGTCCGATCATAGGTGTATTGAGTTAGAATCGCTTGGCAGGAGATTCATATGCGCATCGACCTGTACACGAAGACAATTCTCACGGTCATCGCTCTGCTGCTTTCGGTGATTGCACTGAAACCGATCTTTCAACCCGCGCCTGCCATGGCACAGGGGAAGTTTACCGGTGTCGAGTTCGCGAGTTCTTCCGGCAGGCTCTTTTTTTTTGATAGTCGAACCGGCCATATTTGGACATATTTCCACGAAAATGGCAGTGGCGGCGAGAACTTCACGCTCACTGAGCTGGGCAAACCCCTGACCCAGTAGCAAAGCGGGCCAGCAAGCTTGACCTGCTCTCACCGGCCCGTGGAAACCTATTGGCTGGCATCCGCCGGTGGTTTGGTCTCGTCTGGAGATCCCTCCGGCTTGCTTTCCTCCACCGGTTTTTCGGCCTCGCTCTCTGCTTCAGGCGCTTCCGTTTCTGATCCAGCCGTCTCTCCGGCCGTAGTCGGTGTCACGTCGCTCGATGGCGCGCCGACCGGCGATCCTTCGGGCGCCGCTTCCGGCGTCTGCGTAGCCAGCGACTGCACGTCCTGAACCTTCGGCTGTCCCGACTTCAGGGTGATAGAGCTTCGCAAGCGCGCTGGAGTCGAAGAAGTACGCCGCCAAGTTCAGCGGTCCTCGCGCTCGGCGATGAAATCCGCCGTCATCGAGCCTGGAACCTTAGGGATGGCGCAAGAATTCTTTCCCATTGGAAGGGGTGATCGTGTAGTTCCACTTGGGCAGGGTTGTGTGCCGCGTGATCCGCAGTTCGCGTAACCTTTGCGCAGACGGTTTGACCTTGAGTGGATACTCCTTGGTGTCCGGGTAG
>JBAWDI010000671.1:0-11648 GCA_049590695.1 Bryobacteraceae bacterium | reverse complement strand
GCGTGTTCGTCGATTGGGTCCCCGCGCATTTCCCCAAGGACGCCCACGGCCTGGTCTTCTTCGACGGCACCGCGCTCTACGAGCATGCCGACCCGCGCAAGGGCGAGCAGCACGACTGGGGCACGCTGGTCTTCAACTACGGCCGCAACGAAGTGCGCACGTTCCTCATCTCCAACGCCCTGTTCTGGCTGAAGGAGTACCACATCGACGGCCTGCGGGTGGACGCCGTGGCCTCCATGCTGTATCTGGATTACTCGCGCAAGCCCGGCGAGTGGATCCCCAACCGGTACGGCGGCAACGAGAACCTGGAGGCCATCGACTTCCTCCGCCGCTTTAACGAACTCGCCCATACCGTTCCGGGCGCCATGACCGTGGCCGAGGAATCCACCGCTTTTCCCGGCGTCTCCAAGCCTGTCTACCTCAGCGGACTGGGCTTCACCATGAAGTGGAACATGGGCTGGATGCACGACATGCTGGCCTACTTCGCGAACGATCCCATCTATCGCAAGTTTCATCAGAACAACATCACCTTCAGCCTGCTCTACGCCTTCCACGAGAACTTCGTGCTGCCCGTCTCGCACGACGAGGTGGTCCACGGCAAAAGCTCGATGCTGAACAAAATGCCCGGCGACGAGTGGCGCCAGTTCGCCAACGTGCGCGCCTTCCTGGCCTACATGTGGGCCCACCCCGGCAAGAAGCTGCTCTTCATGGGACAGGACATCGGCCAGCGCGAAGAGTGGAACTGCGACACGGGCTTGCACTGGGAGCTGCTGGAGTTCGACTGTCACCGCAAGCTACAGACCCTGATGCGCGAGCTGAACCGCCTCTACCGCTCCAGCCCCGCGCTTTACCAGGTGGACTTCCACTACAGCGGTTTCGAATGGATAGACTTCCACGACTGGGAAGCCTCCATCATTGCCTTCCTGCGCCGCGCCGAGGACCCCAGCGACTTCCTTCTCTTCTGCTGCAACTTCACTCCCGTCCCGCGCCAGGGCTACGAGTTCGGCGTGCCGGAAGAGGGCTTCTACGAAGAGATTCTGAACACCGATTCGGAGTTGTTTGGCGGCTCGAACATGGGCAACGGCGGCTGCGTCTCTTCGCGCCCCGTCCCCAAGCACAACCGCCCCTACAGCATCGCGGTGACACTGCCGCCGTTGGCGGTGGTGGCGTTCCGCAAACGGTAGTTCGCCTAATTCAGTGACAAGAACCGCTCCCTAACCCGGCGTAGCCGGAACCAAACAGGGACAGGAACAGAGTACCATTCATCCGAGGTGGATGATGGGACTCGTTCTGCTGACCGGCCGTCATGCCCAGCAGATTGCTGGCGTGTTGTCGTGCTATGACCGGATGATCGTACAGGGGACGCTGCCGGTATTCTCCTATGCCGGCGGGATGACGGCGTACCTGAGCAAGCGGGGTATCCGGATTTTCGACTTCCTCCAGTTTGCCAAGCCGCTGACCGGCGCCGTCAAGGCCCATGCGGAAGGGTTGGCGGCGGCCAGCGGATTGGAAATCGACTCCGTGCGCAAGAAGAACTTCCGCTAGGAAGATAAGGTCAAGACAGTCCTCAAGAAACGGGGAACACACCCTGGGTTGGTGTGGATCTTCTCGGCCTTGGAACCGTGCACCACCTACCAGCCTTGGCACGATAAAAAGAGCGGGCGGACGTGTCTTCGGTACTCGGACAGTTGGGACCCGTCGCGCCTGCATCGCAAGCTGGACGAGTTCTCGGATCGATACTGCCCGATTCTCAAACAGATCGAGGAGTCGTATCACGGGAGCCTGGACGAAGCCGAATACGCCACCGACATCGTGTTCCGCCGGCAGGCCGATCTGCCAGCCATCTACGGGAATCCGATCCGGACCGCCATGCACACCGTCAAAGCCGACGACATCGCCACCTTCCTGGGCAAGAAGCTCAACGGCAACTACCAGGATGAGATGGGCAACCGCTACAACGTGCGCATCGAAGGCGCCCGTGTCCGCCACTCGATGGGCATGGCTTCGATCAAAATGCACGACAAGTTCGGCCAGATCCTTCGCATCGAGACCACGGCCAAGGACACCTCCTTTTTCAAGCACTACCGCGAGGTAGAACAACGCATCTGTCCAGGGTTTTACACAGGCTTCGCACGCACGGACTCATCAAAAAGGCGAGCCACTGCTACAAGTACTACCTGACGGTGCTCGGCAGACAGACCCTCGCCCTCGGCCTCAAACTCAAGGAACCGGTCATCATTCCGGAGCTTGCTGCCGCACCCTCCCGCTGAAATTCCGTCAATTTTGGCAAGAACCTAACTACGTAGGTACTGACGGTCGCGGAAAGCGCACTGGAAAACCACGCTCCAATCGGAGAGCCTACGAAGATGCGTATCGAAGGGCTTATTATTGCGCCCATGCCCCCTGGGGGGGCGCGGTGCCTTATCCTGAAGGGTTCATGCCCGAGGGATCGTACCTCTATTGCGACGTCAGCCTGCCGGTGCCGATGGATCAGCCATTCACCTACGCGCTGCCCGAGACACTGCGGCACCGCGTCCGGCCGGGCAGCCGCATCGTGGCGCCGTTCGGAGCGCGCAGGCTGACGGGCGTGATCCTCCGCTGCCATGACGAGCCGCCGCCCATGGCCGCGCGCGAGGCGCTCCGGCTGATCGATTCCGAGCCGGTGCTGGATGCGGAACTGCTGGCGCTGGGGCGCTGGATCGCGGGCTACTACTGCGCGCCACTGGGCGAAGTGCTGCGCGGCATGCTGCCGCTGGCGTCGGAGATTCGGCGCGGAAAGGTGTGGTCGCTGACCGACTCCGGCCGCGATGCCGCGCGCCAGCTTGTGCTCGATTCCTCGCCCGACGATCCCGTATCGAAGATCCTGCGCATGCTGGAAAGGCGTCCGCTTTCGGCGGCCTATCTGGCCAAGGCGCTGCCGCTGGCCGATAAGGCGATGCGCTCGCTCGAACGCCGGGGATTCATCGCCGCCGAACAGGTCGAGACGGATCGCGACCCGTTGCGTGCGCCCTCGGAGCGATTGCGCATCGAGTTGGCCGGCGGCGGGGGCGACATCAAGCTGAATAAACCGGAACGGGAGCTGCGGGCGTTTCTGGAGATGCATCCCGGCTCGCATAACCTGAAAGACCTCGAGGGCACGGTCAAAAACGCCAGCATGGCGGCGCGCTCCCTGGCGCGGAAGGGACTGGTGTTGCTGAAGCCGGAGACCGTGGCGATGGCGTCCGTGCCGGTGCGGGCCCGGCACGAGTTGAATCCGGCGCAGCAGGCGGCCTTCGAGCAGATCCGGGAGGCCATCCTCACCCGGCAATTCCGGACATTCCTGCTGCACGGCGTAACCGGTTCGGGAAAAACCGAAGTCTATCTCACGGCCATCGAAGCCGTGCTGGCGCAAGGCCGCGGCGCCCTGTTGCTGGTGCCCGAAATCGCCCTCACGCCGGCCATGGCGGGCCAGTTCTTCTTTCGATTCGGCGACCGGGTGGCCATTCTGCACAGCGCGTTCACGGATGTCGAGCGCACCGAGCAGTGGCGGCGCATACGCTCCGGCAAAGCCTCGGTGGTGGTGGGGACGCGGTCCGGCGTTTTCGCGCCGGTGCGCGACCTGGGCCTGATCGTGGTCGACGAAGAGCACGACGGCAGCTACAAGCAGGAAGAGACGCCGCGCTACAACGGGCGCGATGTGGCCGTGGTGCGGGCGCAGCAAGCCGGCGCGTGCGTGGTGCTGGGTTCGGCCACGCCCTCCCTGGAAAGCCGCTACAATGCCGAGCGCGGCAAGTATACGCTGCTGGAATTGCCGGGCCGCATCGAAGAACGGCCCATGCCCATGGTCGAATTGATCGACATGCGGCAGGAATTTTTGGAAACGCGCAAGCAGGCGACCTTTTCGCGGAAGTTGGAGGAGGCCATCGGACAGCGCCTGGAAAACGGCGAGCAGACCATCGTGCTGCTGAACCGGCGCGGCTTTTCGAGCTTTGTGGCGTGCCGCTCGTGCGGCGAGCGCGTCGAGTGCCTGAACTGCTCCGTGACCCTGACCTTTCACAAGCGCGACCGGCGCCTGCTGTGCCACTACTGCGGCTACGCCGAGAAGATCCCGAGCGTCTGCCCGAAGTGCGCGAGCGAGCACATCTACTTTATGGGGTTGGGATCGGAGCGAGTGGAGGAGGAGCTACACCACGCCTTTCCGGCCGCCCGCATCGCGCGCCTGGACCGCGACACAGTGACCGGCAAGCGGCAGTACGAGACCATTCTTCACGATTTTCGCGAGGGCAACTACGACATTCTGGTGGGCACGCAGATGATCGCCAAGGGGCACGACATCCCCAATGTCACGCTGGTGGGCGTGGTGTCGGCCGACGTCGGGCTGGGCGTGCCGGATTTTCGCGCGGCCGAGCGCACCTTTCAACTACTCACGCAGGTGGCCGGACGCGCCGGACGCGGCAGCGTGCCGGGGATCGTGCTCATCCAGACCATCAATCCCGATCACTATGCCGTGCGCATCGCGGCGGCGCAGGACTACCAGGCTTTTTACGAGAAGGAATTGGCCTTCCGGCGCATGATGCGCTACCCGCCGTTCAGCGCCATGGCCAACGTTCTGGTGCGGAGCGAAAAGAAAGAGATGGCCATGCGCCTGAGTTCCGAGTTGGCCATCCTGCTCACGCCGGCCCCGGAAAAGCTCCGCGTGATGGGGCCGGCGGAGGCGCCGGTGGCGCGCGTGAAGAACGAGTACCGCTACCAGTTTCTGATCAAGGCGGCCAGCCGCACGGCGCTCAACGAGCTGCTCCAGCGGATTCGCGGGTTTGCCCTGGAGCGCAAGTGGGGCGCCACGGCATTGGTCATCGACGTGGATCCGCTTTCGCTGACGTAACCCGGCCGGGGCCGATTGCCTCGCTAAACGCTGGGGTGCTCCTCGTGGCTCTCCATCTGCCCGGGAATGGCGCACCCGCACTCCGAGATGGCGCAACTGGCGTGCTCAAACTGCACGGTGGTGTGCGAAATATGGAAACGCCCGGCGAGCATGGTATTCAGTCTTTGCAGCGTGGCGTCGCTGGCCGAGGGTGGAACGTCCGCGATCTGCACGTGGCAACTGAGGGCGTGCGTGCTCGAACCGAGGCTCCAGATGTGCAGGTCGTGAACATCGAGCACGCCTTCGACAGCTCGCATGGCGGCAGTCACGTCGTGAAAGTGGATGCCCCGCGGCAAACCCTCGAGCAGAATATTCAGGGCCTCCCGGATGATGCCCCACGCCGTCCACACGATCAGAATGCCGATCAGGATGGAGAGCGCGGGGTCCACCTGCTCCCACCCGGTGTAGCGGATGACGATGGCGCCGGCCACGATGGCCACCGAACCCAGCGCGTCGCCCAGCATGTGGAGGAAGGCGCCGCGTAGGTTGAGGTCATGGCGGCTGGCGGGCCGCAAGGCCAACATGATGCCGCCGTTCAAGACCAGCCCCAGCGCCGCCACCGCCATCATGATGCCTTCGTGAACGGACCGCGGGTGGCGCAAGCGGAGCGCGCTTTCGTAGAAGATCCAGGCCGAGAGAACCAACAGCGCCAGCGCATTCACGAACGCCGACAGAACGCCGGCGCGGTGATAGCCGTAGGTCTTGATTTCGTTGGCGGGCCTGGCTTCCAGGTAAAAACCGAACCAGGCGAGCAGCAGCGCCAGTGCGTCCGTGAAGTTGTGGCCGGCATCGGAAAGCAAAGCCAGCGAATGGGCCTCAATTCCCGCGAATATCTCGACGGCCACGAACCCAAAGGTAGCGGCGAGAGACCACCCCAAAACCCTCCCCGTGGCTCCGCGATGGCTGTGGGCGTGCGAGTGCACTCCGCCTCTCCTTGTTCCAGTTTACAGCGGGCCGGTTACCGCACCTCCACCCAATACGGCATCATGCGCAGGAATCCACCCTTCATCCAGGCGTGGAAGGGCATGCGGCCGAAGACCTGCGCCAGCTTCGACTCCAGCACATCGTCCTGCGGCCGGCGCATGACGATGTCGAGCAGGCTGCGCCGCGGCGGATACATCACCAGGCTCACCTTTTCGCCGGCGGGAATATGGGCCTTTTTCTTCACCAGCTCGATGGCGGTGTCGAGGCCGCCCAGTTCGTCCACCAGTCCCCGCGCCTTGGCCTGCGAGCCCAGCCATACGCGCCCCTGCGCCAGCGGCTCGATGTCGTTGAAGCCGCGGCGCCGCGCGGCCGCCACCTTGGCGACGAAATCCCGATAGCTCTCGTCGACCCCGTCCCGCAGTATCTTTCGCTCATCCGGCGTCAGCGAGGCGTAGTCGGAATCGATGCCGGCGTTCTTTCCGCGTTCCACCGCATCCTTGGTGATGCCGAGCTTATCGTACAGCCCGTGCAGATTGGGCTTGCCGAAGACCACCCCGATCGACCCGGTCAGGGTCTCCGGATACGCCACGATGGGGTCGCCCGTCATGGCGATGTAGTATCCGCCGGAAGCCGCCAGGTCCGACATCGAAAACACCAGCGGCTTCTTCTTGCTCAGCAGGTTCATCTGCCGCCAGATCTCGTCGGAAGCCACCTGTTCGCCGCCAGGCGAATCGATGCGCACCACCACGCCCTTGATGGTGGCGTCGGCGGCCACCTGGCGCAGCAGCTTGTCGAATCCGTACGACGTGAGATTGCCGCCAGTGGAGCCGTCGTCGCCGGCCTCGCCGCGCGTGATATCGCCTTCGCCGATCACCAGCGCGATGCGGCTCTTGCCCTGCAGGCCCACGGCCTCCATGGGCACCATCATGTACTCCCCGGCCGCGACTTTCTTCAGTTCGCCCGCATGCAGCCGGTCCTGCAGCTCGCCCCACACCTGGTCTTCGAACCGAAGCTCGTCCACCAGCCCGGCTTGGCGCGCCTGGGCTGCGGTAAACGGTCCCTGGTCGATGATGGCCCGCACCTCGCCGGGCGATTTCTTCCGCGCCTCCGCGATTCGCGCCACCAGGTTTCCGTACAGGTCATCGACCAGGCTGGCCGTCACCTCGCGGGTTTCCGGACTCATGTCCGACCGAGTGAACATGTCGCCGTAGTCTTTATACTTACCGGCGTGCTCCACATCGACGCTGACGCCGAGCTTCTCCAGCGTCTTCTTGAAGTACATCATCTCCGCCCGCAACCCCTTCAACATGAGGGGCTCTTGCGGGCCGAGATAGATGCGGCTGGCAGCCAGGGCCACGTAGTAGTCGCGCGCGGACGGCTCCCGCAGGAACGCATAGACCGGCTTTCCGGATTTGCGGAACCGCTCCACACCGGCGCGGATCTCCTCGATCTTGGCCCAGCCGGTGGAGAGCCCTTCCGGCTCCAGCACGATAGCCTTGATATGCGCATCGGCGGCGGCTTTCTGTAACGTCATCCAGACGTTCGCGACCGTCAGCGCGGGGCCGCCGGCGCCCAGGAAGGCAGGCAACTCAAGGGGCGGCTTTTCGGGTATGTCGCCCTCCAGCCGCAGCACCAGGACGGAGTTCTCCGCGATGCGCGGCGGCTTCTCCCGAAACTGGACCAGGACGAAAAGCAGAAGCACGAACCCCAGGAACACCAGCAGGACGCCGGTAATCAGACCGATGAGGAACTTGACCATGGCTACTCCGAAAGTAGCACAGGCCGCCGGCGGCCAAGGTGTAACAGCGGAGGGTTACGAAGTCCGGCGCCCGATGCGACGCATCGAGAATCCCGCGACTGCCAGCCCCAACAGGACCAGTGAGCACGAAGCTGGTTCGGGGACCTCCTCCGATTCGATCCACGAGGCGTCGGCGGCGACGCCGGTATCGACGAACACCTGCCCGAAATAGGAGTCGTTGACCGTCGACACGGAAGGCGGCACGGTGCAAGGCCCCGAGCTGTTCAACGATTCGCACCCGGTCAGATCGTGAACGCCAATGATCTCACCGTCGTAAAACGAAGGCCCACCCGAATCTCCCCAGCCGAGATCGACTTCGTCGGCGATGTCCGAATCGGTGGCACCCAAAGCATTGTTGGCGGTGGTGCCGTTGTCGAAGTCGCCCAGCAGCATGTTAGCGGCCCACCCCTCCGCGGAACCGTCAATATCGTAGCGGTTGTGGCCCTGGCGCAACGTGCCAAATCCTCCAGTGGCGCCGGTCGTCCCGGTTCCAGTCTGGCCGTAACCGGCCAGCAGGATTGGACTGTTGGTAAATATCCCGGTATAAAGCGAGTACCCGATCGCAGACGACGGAGCGGCTTGATTGAGGCGAAGGATGGCCAGGTCGTTGCCCTGCGTGGAGTCTCCCGTCCACCCCGGATCGACGTAGTAGGTGGTCGCCGTATATTCGATAGAACCGCTCGGTCCCGGGAAATACACATCGACGTAGCTCGGAGAAGATGCAACGCAGTGTGCAGCCGTGAGGATGGAGTAGCCGTCCGACAACAAACTTCCCGAGCAGCCAACGCCGCTGCTGCTGTCAAGCTCAACGACGCCGTTGAGGTTGACCCCGTCGACGATCTGGTTGTACGCCACCACCACCGACGAGGAATTCGGATCGCCGCTGGCTACCACGATGGCGCGCAGAGGACCGTAAAACAAGCTAACTAACGTTAGCAGGAGAATAGAGCGAAGCATAAAACCTTCCACAGGCACGCCACTTTCTCGGTACAACTGTAACACAACCCTCACCCATCGACGCCTTTACGCAGCGCGCGCAGATCGATGCCCAGCGCCTGACACTTCTTATAGAGATGGCTGCGCTCGAGCCCCAACGCCTTGGCGGTATCGCTCATCCGCTGGTTGTGGCGCTTGAGCTCCGCGAGAATCTGTTCGCGCTCGAACGAATCGGCGCGCTCGGCCAGCGACCCCCTGTAGGGGCCGGGCATGCCCGGTCCGGTGTCCGGCCCGGCGCTCTCCGCCCGCGGCAGCGCCAGGCGCACCGCCGCCCGATCCACCGGCCCATCCGCCAGCAGCAGCAATCGCTCCACCACGTTGCGCAGTTCCCGCACGTTCCCGGGCCATCGATGGCGCCGCAACTCCTGGATAGCCTCCGGCTCGAAGGTCGTGGGCTTCCAGCCGTTCTGTGCCGCAACCTCCGCGGCGAAATGCGCCACCAGCAGCGGGATGTCATCCACGCGCTCGCGCAACGGGGGCAGCAGGAGCGGGAATACATAGATGCGATGGTACAGGTCCGCCCGGAAGCCGCCGGCTGTCACCAGTTTGTCCAGGTCGCGGTGGGTGGCCACAATCACCCGCACGTCGACCGGGACGGGACGGTCGCCGCCCACGCGCTCCACCTGGCGCTCCTCCAGCACGCGCAGCAGCTTGGCCTGCATGGCCATCGGCATGTCGCCGATTTCGTCCAGGAAAAGGGTGCCGCGATGGGCCTGCTCGAATTTGCCGATGTGGCGCGAAGCCGCGCCGGTGAACGATCCCTTTTCGTGCCCGAACAACTCCGATTCGATCAGCTCGCCCGGCACCGCGGCGCAGTTCAGCGTGACGAACGGCCCGTCGCGCCGCGGGCCGCGCTGGTGGAGCGCGCGCGCAATCAGTTCCTTCCCCGTGCCCGTCTCTCCCAGGATGCAGACCCGCGTTTCGCTGGCCGCCACGCGGTCCACCTGCGCCATCACGCGCCGCATGGCCTCGCCCGAGTAGACGATGGCGTGCTTACCCACGCGCTGCCGCAGCTCGCGGTTCTCGTCCTCTAACCGCTTCAACTTGAGGACGTTGTCCACGGTGAGAAGCAGTTTGTCCGTGGACAGCGGTTTTTCGAGGAAATCGACGGCGCCAAGCCGCGTGGCGCGCACCGCCATCTCGATGCTGGCCTGTCCGGAAACCATCACCACCGGCAGCGAGATCCCCAGGTTGCGCAGGTCTTCAAGGAGCGCCAGGCCGTCCTTGCCGGGCATCACCACGTCGGACAGCAGCATGTCGAACGGCTGCGATTTCAGCAGATCGAGAGCGCGCGCGGCGTTATCGCACACGGTGGCCTCATGGCCCGCCAGGCGGAAGGCCCGTGCCAGGGACGCCAGGGTGCTGGCGTCGTCGTCGACAATCAACAGGTGCGCCAAGTTTGAGGTTACCCTATTTGTGTGAACACCACCGCACTCTACGTGGCTTGCTTCCTGCTGGCAGGAACCGTCCGCGCCGCTCCGGCGTGTGGAGGCCACGGCACCCGCGACAGCATGCTGGTCTCGACCGCCTGGCTGGCCCGCCACCTGCAAGATCCCAACCTGGTGATTCTCTCCATCGGTCAAAAGGCCGAATACGTTCAAGGCCACATTCCCGGCGCGCTTTACCTTGAGTACGCGGATACGCGCCTCGCCAGGAGTGCCGCGGGCCTCACCTTCGAGCTTCCTCCTGTGGCGGACCTGGTCGAGGTCTTTGGAAAACTCGGCGTGACCAACGAGTCCCACGTCATTCTCTATTTCAGCCAGGATATGGTGTCGCAGACCACGCGAGTTTTCCTGACGTTGGATGCCCTGGGGCTGGGATCGCAGACATCCATCCTGGATGGCGGATTCCCGGTTTGGCAAAGCGAAGGCAGGCCGGTTTCGACGGAACGGCGCCTGGTGGTCAGGGGCAAGCTGGAGCCGTGCCCCCAGAACGACGTCATCACCGGCGTGGATTACGTGCGGGCGAACCTGCACCACTCCGGCGTGGCGATCGTGGACGCGCGCGACCTGGAGTATTACACCGGCGCCAAGCACGCCGATGGCCAGCGCGCCGGCCACATTCCAGGAGCGCGCGGCCTGACCTACAGCACCTTGCTCGACGAAAGCGGCAAATTCAGGCCGCCCGACGTGCTGGCCGCCATGTTCCGCGATGCCGGCATCCAGCCCGGCGATCGCGTGGTCGCCTACTGCCACATCGGCCAGCAGGCCACCGTGGTCTATTTTGTGGCGCGCTACCTGGGGTATGACGCCCGGCTCTACGACGGCTCCTGGGAGGATTGGAGCGCGCACACCGAGCTGCCCGTGGAGACCACGCCCGGCAAGTAGCGCCGGCGGTCGATTCTTGCCGCCGGTGCTTTTCGGGAGGGCATCAACCCACCGGCGGCAAAATGCGACCGCCGGCGCTACGGTCGCGGCTCAGAATGAGGCCTCGTACTGCGTTTTGGGGGGCGGCTGGCCAGGAATGCGCCCGACAGGATGCGCCCCATTGTCGCCGTGTCCCCCAGAACGGTTAAGCACCCCTCGGATGTTCAGCGCTTCTCGAAGAACAGGTAATACTGATAAGGCAGAATGTCCAGCCGTTTGGTGAGCGTGAACCCCGCCGCCTTAAGCTCCGCGACCACCTCGTCATCGGAGAGTTTCATGGATGGTGGCGGCCCGACCGGCAGTTCCTTCTTGAAAAAGTCGACTACCACGATGCGCCCGCCAGGCTTCAACACCTTGGCGAGCCGTGCGTAGTACGCGGGGCGGTTCTCGATGTGGTGCAGCACATCGCAAAAGAACACCGTGTCGATGGACCGCTCCGGAAGGCGCGGGTTATCGGGAGAGGCCAGGACCGCCTCGAGGTTCGCCGGGGCGTCCTTGCGGACGATGTCGAGCAGCTTAGGGATGGCGCAAGAATTATTTCCCATTGGAAGGGGTGATCGTGTAGTTCCACTTGGGCAGGGTTGTGTGCCGCGTGATCCGCAGTTCGCGTAACCTTTGCGCAGACGGTTTGACCTTGAGTGGATACTCCTTGGTGTCCGGGTAG
>JBAWDI010000670.1:0-3251 GCA_049590695.1 Bryobacteraceae bacterium | reverse complement strand
GCCATCGCTCTCGACACCACCGGCTCGACCATGATCCCGGTCGACGCGTATCTCCAGCCCATCGACGACTACTATCTCTGGTGCGATCATCGCGCCTGGAAGGAAGCCGCCGAGATCACCGCCATGGCCCGAAAACAGGGCCTGGAGGCCATCGACTGGTGCGGCGGCACCTACTCCTCCGAGTGGGGCTTTGCGAAACTCCTGCACTGGCTGCGCCACAATCCCGAGAAGCGCGGCCGCTTCTCGACGGCGCTCGAGCACTGCGACATGGTGGCGGCCGTGCTGTGCGGAATCACCCATCCGGCCTTGGTTCCGCGCAGTGTCTGCGCCATGGGCCACAAGTGGATGTGGAACGCGGCCCTGGGCGGCCTTCCGCCGGAGGATTTCCTGATTGCGGTCGATCCGCTGCTCGCCGGCGTGCGCGCCAAGTTGGCCGGCCGCTACGCCACCTCGGACCAGATCGCCGGCGAACTCGCTCCAGCCTGGGCCGCGAGACTCGGCCTGCGCCCCGGCATCCCCATTCCCGTCGGCGCCTTCGACGCGCATTGGGACGCCATCGGCGCCGGCGTGCGCTTGGGCGACGTGGTCAACGTGGTGGGAACCTCCACTTGCATCATGGCCATTGGGGAGAAACCGGAACTGATCCCCGGCGTCTGCGGCGTGGTCGCGGGGTCCATCGACCCGCACCGCATCGGCATCGAAGCCGGTATGTCGGCCACGGGCGACATTTTCGACGCCATCGCGCGCCGCGCCGGCACAACCGTCGCCGAATTATCTCGCGGCCTGGAGAATTACCGCGCCGGCGAGACCGGCCTGCTGCGCCTCACCTGGGACAACGGCGATCGCACCGTCCTGGTGAACCCCGAGCTGAGCGGTGTCACGCTGGGCTGGCGCTTAACCCACACGGCGCAGGATGAACTGTTCGCGGCCATCGAAGGCACGGCCTTCCACACGCGCGTGATTCTGGAGCGCATGGAGGAGCACGGCGTCCCGGTGCGCCGCATCATCAACGGCGGCGGCATCCCGCGGAAGAATCCCGTGCTCAACCAGGTTTACGCCAGCGCGATGGGAAAGTCCATCCTGGTACCCAAGGGCGATGTGACAAGCCTCGGCTCGGCGATATTTGCGTTCCTGGCGGCCGGCGCCTTCAAGACCATCGAAGAAGCGCAGGACGCGCTGTGCCCCGGGTATACCACCATCGAGCCGGAAAGAACGGCCGCCGCGACGTATGCGGAGTTGTACCCGCTCTTCCGCAAGCTCTACTTTGCCTTCGGCGCGGGCGATGTTCTGCCCGAGTTGCGCAGAATCGCGGCGCGCGCGCGAGGAGGCCAGAGTGCTTGAAGCGCTGCGCACCGAGGTCTACGAAGCCAATCTCGAGTTGGTGCGCCGCGGCCTGGTGCTGTACACATTCGGCAACGCCAGCGGCCTCTCGCGCGAGCAGGGCCTGGTAGCCATCAAGCCCAGCGGCGTTCCCTACGAGAAGATGACGCCCGCCGACATGGTGATCGTGGATCTCGATGGCCGCGTGGTGGAAGGCGCCCTGCGCCCGTCTTCCGATTTGCCCACGCACTTGGCGCTCTACCGCGCCTTCCCTTCCATCGGCGGCGTAGTGCACACCCACTCGCGCCACGCCACCGCCTGGGCGCAAGCTGGCCGCGAGATCCCCTGCTTCGGCACCACCCACGCGGACTACTTCCACGGCCCGGTGCCGGTCACGGTTCCGCTCACGCCCGCGGAAATCGAATCCGAATACGAAGCCAACACGGGTGTGGCGATCATCCGTTTATTGGAAGCCCGCGACCCGCTCGGCTGCCCCGCCGCGCTGGTGGCCGGACACGGCCCCTTCACCTGGGGCCAATCGCCCGCCGACGCCGCGCACATGGCTGCAATCGTGGAGGAGCTTGCGGCCATGGCCGCGCAGACGCTGGCCATCAACGCGGCCGCGGCGCCCATCTCGGAGGCGCTGCGCGACAAGCACTACTTCCGCAAGCACGGGCCGAAGGCTTACTACGGGCAGGGGTAGGGCATGCTTTAGCTTGCCCGGTCTTCCCCCCCAGCCGCCAACAGCGCACCCTTTCACCCCGTGCCGATGCGCCATAATTGAACCAGGATGACGCTCGCTCAGATCACCATCCCCGAAGCCGAAATTGCCGATTTCTGCGCCCGTAACGGAATCCGCCGACTGGCATTCTTCGGTTCCATCCTGACGAGTCGCTTCTCCGATTCGAGCGATATCGACATCCTCGTGGAATTCCAGCCAACCGAGCGAGTCGGCTTCTTTCGGCTGGCGGAGATGGAGGCGGAATTGAGCCGGATTCTAGGCGGACGGAGGATCGATCTGCGGACTCCTATGGATCTCAGCCGCTATTTCCGCGACGACGTCCTGGGGACCGCCGTGCCCGTTTATGCCGAACCCTGAAGCCATCCGGCTCCGCCACATGCGGGAAGCCGCCGCAGCGGCGTTGGAACTGGCAAACGGTCGCGAGCGGCTGGACCTCTCGCGTAGTCTGATGCTGGCAATGGCCCTGACGCGATGTCTGGAGATCCTTGGAGAAGCGGCTTCCAAAATAGGCCCCGAAACCCGGCTGCGCTTTCCTCTGATTCCTTTCGCAAGCATCGTGTCGATGCGGAATCGTCTGGTGCACGCGTACTTCGACATAGACCTGGATATCGTATGGACGACCGTCACCGAGGATTTGCCTGCTCTGGTCCCCGCACTCGACCTCGCTCTCAACGAAATCGATGCCTGACACAGCGTAGCGCCGGCGGCGTCGCGCCCGATGCGGGTCTTTGCCGCCGGTGGGGTTCTCCGAACTGGAACAAATCGGCGGCAAGAGGGTGCCCTCTGGACCCGGTGCTACCGGTACCGGCACGCAGTGCGTACCCGCTGGTAAACTCATAATGGCAAGTGTGGGCCAGCCTATGTTCGAGAGAATCACCTTTGATCCGAATGTGATGGGCGGGCGTGCCTGTATTCGAGGCATGCGCATAACGGTTTCGCTCGTCGTCAGCCTCTTCGCCAACGGCATGTCGGCCGATGAGATCCTCCGTGAGTACCCCGACCTTGAACCGGAGGACATCCGGGAGGCGCTGGCCTACGCCTCGGCGTAAACCCGAGTAGACCTTTTTCGATCACAAGGCATTTCGGCAATAATATACTTGACATACCCGAAAATAAGGCGTAGACTTGAATTATGAGCGAACATGCCACCCTCCGAGACGCGATCCTCTACTTCGCGGATTTCGAGCAT
>JBAWDI010000669.1:0-5923 GCA_049590695.1 Bryobacteraceae bacterium | reverse complement strand
GTTCTCAGGCAAACACGTGGCCCAGATTCGATGAAGCTGGAGTTCGCCGAACCCCAGCGCGGCCAGTTGTCCGGCGCAGCAGGCGCCCAGACCGCGGCCCCAGCACGCCGGATCCAGCAGATACCATAGCTCGCCTTCTTCCGCTCCGAGAAGGATCGCAACTCCGCCCAACCCGATGAGCCGGCCGGAATCCGCCTCCACCACCGCGCGAACTACCGAGCGCCATGCGGGCGATACATGCTCATCCATGGCGTCGCGGAGGAACTTCTCGGATTCCTCCCTGGAACAGAGCGGCAGCAGCATGTAGCGCACCACATCCCAGTTCGAAAGCAGAAGGTGCACCGCCTCCAGATCGCCGGCCTCCAGCCGCCGCAACCTCACACAACCCGCAGTTGACTGTTCGCCGCCCATAGTGGCTTGGCTTGGACTACCGTTGCAGGTCGCCGGGATGCTCCGGGACGCCGGGTTCGTCCAGGAATTGGGCCGTGGTGGCGGGGCCGAGGTTTTTCCAATCCTGAAGCACCCAGACGAGTTTCTTGTCCGGGGTGACTTCGAGGATCTGAATGATATTGGGGCGGTCTTCGAGCTTGGTGCCGCCGGTGGAACTGAAGATGACGGTGTCGCCGTTGGCGAGGCGGTCGGCGGTTTGGATGTTGTGTAGAACGATGCCAGACGGCAGGTCGGCCTGTTTGAATTCCCAGACGCTCTCGCATTTGGAGTTCACTTCACGGACCAGGCCTTCGTGTTCGTCGGCGATGAGCGTGTTGCCGTCGTGCAGGCGGACGGCGGCCCACGGCGAGGAGATCTCGCAGGTCCAGATGGGCTTGAAGTCTTTGTCGTACTCGACCACTTTGTTCATCATCAGAAAGGGGGCGAGGTAGGTGCCTTTGGCCGTCATGCGGATGCGGCGGAACTGGGGGTGAACGGTTTTCGGATCGGTGAGGCTTTGGGCGGGGAGTGCGTGCTCGACCTCAACCACGCCGGTTTTCTTGTCGATCACCATCAGTTTCGGAGGAAGGCCGTTCTGGACCAGCAGGACCTTGTCGAGGCCGATGGGCTGGCAGGAGTGAACCTCGGTGCCCGCGGGCGGATCGTAGTGCCAGACCACCTGCTTCTGCGGCGTCACCTCTTCGACATGGAATTGGCGGGCGAACAGGATATGCCCGTTGGTGAGCATCCAGACGTCGTCGATTTCGCCGCCGCGTCCGGTGGACCAGGTCCAGACGACCTTGCCGTGGTTGACCAGGAAGATGGTGTTATACCCTTCGCCGGCGTAAAGCATGGGGTGCTGGGCGAGGCCGCGCCCCGGCCGTTCGGGGATGCTGGCCGGCTCCGGCCAGTTGCGGGGGATAGGAGCGCCTTCGGCGGGCCCGGTGGCCGGGACGTCGGGCGTGGTGAATCGATCCAGGACGGAGAGCAGGGGCGACGCCGGCGGCGGACCGGCCGAAGTCGACAGCACCAGGGCGACGGCCAGGATGGGGAAGCGGAATGAACTGCGCGAGCGCATAGGCGATCCTCCGGATGTGGAGACGCGATTGTAGCACCTGGTATATGCCGCCCCTTGTCATCCGGCCGCCGGACGCACAGAATAGAGATTGGAAAGAGGTAAGAATGCGAAAAAGGTTCCGCCTGCTCCGTGTGCTCGCCGTAGTCGCGGGGATGGCGCCGATGGCCGCGTTGGCCGAAGTGCAGGTTGTGACATCCGTGCCGGTGGTGCTGCGGTTCACCTTCCCCGGCATGCGTGGCGGCGCCGACAGCATGGCGCTCGACCGCTTCCTGCTCAACGGCCAGCCCGTCACCGCCGCCAACCAGCTCCAGGTGCGGCAGCTTGCCGCGGGCGTGAACGAGATTACGGCTCACTCCTCCGCCGTGGGCGATTGGGAATTCGACCTGGCCGACCAAAGCGGCTACTACGGTTTTGGCGAGCGCTACGATCGCCTCAACCACGCGCACAGCATCGTCACCAACGCTTCCCGCGATGCCTCCGATGACAAGGGCCTCAGCACCTATCAGCCGGTGCCGTTCTTCATGAGCCTCCGCGGATATGGCCTCTGGTTGGACACCTTCAGCGAAGCCGTATTCGACCTCAATGTCACGGAACGTTACCGCGTTCGCATCAAGGTCTGTGCCGACAAGTTTCGCCTGGTGCTGTTCGAGGGGCCGCGGTTCCCGCTCATCCTCGACCGCTTCACCGCGCTCACCGGGCGCCAGCAGCTTCCGCCATACTGGGCCTTCGCCCCGTGGAAGGCGCGCGACTACCACCGCAATCAGGCGGAGGTCAACGAGGATATCGAACGCTACCGCCAGCTTGGCCTGCCCGCATCCATCATCCTGATCGACAGCCCCTGGGCGACCAACTACAACACCTACGAATTCAACCCGAAGCAGTTCGACGACGCCAAGGAGATGATCGCTCATCTGCACGATGAGGGCTACAAGCTGATTCTGTGGCATACGCCGTGGATCGACCAGAAGACCATGCGTCCCGGCGAGCAGGGATTCGCGGACAAGATCCCTACAGACATTCCGGCCACCAACTTCGCCGAAGCCGAGCGGAATGGCTATTTCCTCCGCCGGCCGGACGGCGCGACCTACATTGCCGACTGGTGGAAGGGCACGGGATCGTTGATCGACTTCACCAATCCCGCGGCCAACAAGTGGTGGCAGGGTCAAGTGGGGAAGGCCATTGCCATGGGCGCCGACGGCTTCAAGGACGACGACGCGGAAGGCAATTTCATCGGCGACGTGAAGTTCGCCGGCGGTCAGGACCAGCGCCTGATGCGTAACCGCTACGCCGTCGAGTACAATCGCGCCGTGGCCCAGGCGCTCATCGAGCGCAAGGGCAAAGACTGGGTGCTCTTCCAGCGCAGCGGCACCTCGGGATCCCATATGCTGCCGTTTTTCTGGAGCGGCGATAACGACGCCACCTTCTCCACCGGGAACGGCCTACCCACCGTGGTTACGGCCGGCCTGAATGCCGGCATGAGCGGCATTTCGCTGTGGATGAGCGACCTGGGCGGTTACAACAAGCGGAGCCGCTATGATGGCGACAATGTGCTGTTCGACCGATGGACCCAGTACTCGGCCTTCTCGCCCGGCATGGAAGTGATGAGCGCGATGAACCTCGGGCCGTGGGACTACGGCGATGAGGCGCTGCGCATTTTCCGCCAGTATTCCGTGCTGCACATGAGCCTCTTCCCCTATCGCTACGCGGCTGCCCAGGAAAGCGCGCGCGACGGCCTGCCCATGATGCGTTCGCTGGTGCTGATCGACCAGGACGACCCCGACGCCCGCGACGCCGAGACCGAGTACTACTTTGGTGCGGACCTGCTGGTGGCGCCCGTGCTGAGTGCCGTTACCCAGCGCGCCGTCTATCTCCCGGAAGGCAATTGGCTCGACTACTGGTCGGGCGCGCGCCTCACCGGCCGCCGCACCATCGTCGCCGACGCGCCCCTGGACCGCATTCCACTCTACGTGCGCGAAGGCGCCATCCTACCGAGAATTCCCGACGACGTGATGACCCTGGTGCCGCAAACCGAGTATAAGGACCAGGCGGTGAAATCGCTCGACAATCGCCGCGTCTACGAGATCTACCCCGGCGCGCAACTGCGCTCGATCACCGATTTTGAGGGACGGACGGTGGCGCCAGGGCCTCAGCCGGCCAGCCTGGTGGTCACCGGCGCGGCGGCCCGCGTCACGGTGCGCTGGCGCTTCAGCGGTCCCGCCGTGGTTACGGTCGGCGATCGAAAGCTGAACACCGTGAAAGCCGCGGATGGCAGTGTGTCGGTCGAGTTCGATCATCAGGGGACCAGCCGGGTGAGTTGGGAATGAACGGCTGGCGACCCATTTGGCGTGCCGGGCTGTGCGCCACAGCGGCGGCCTAGCGCTTCTTCGGCGCGGCCGCCTTTGCCTTCTCGCGCCCGGCGACCTCCTTCGCACGGAACTTCGCGATTCGTCCGATCAACTTCACGGGGACGGGCTGGGAGAGCGGAAAGCGAATTGTGCCCTTGTTGACCTCGTACGATGCAAGCTCGTCCTGGAACGCCGCGACCACTCGCTCGGAGGCGGGGTAGATCGAGTAGTGCTGTTTCCACGCAGCAAAATAGAGCACGGCGCCACCGTGCAGTTTGTACGTGGGGATCATGTACGAGATCGCTTCCCCGGCTCCCGGCAAGGCCTCGCGGATGGTGCTCCGCACCCGCCTGAGTATGCTTTGAACGGCCTCGGGTTGCGAGGCAATGTACTCGTCCACGGACTTGAAGCTGGTCTTGGCCATTGTGATTCTCTAGACGGACTTGCAGCGCTTCGCGAGAAGGCCCGTGGCCTCAGCGAGGTCGAGGTCCGCGATGAGCAATCCCGGTTCGCCATAGGGCTGGTAGCAGAGCAGCGTCCCGTCGGGGCGCACCACGGCTGACGTGGTCGGCGACCCAGCGCTGGCACAGTTTACAGTTGCGAAAAAGCAGGTGTTCTCGGCAGCGCGGCACAAGGCTGCTTTCTCATGGAATGTGTTCGCGGGGTCGGCGAAACTCGAGGGCCGGTAACCGCCGGGCTCGGCTTCGTGGACATGAGGGTGGAACACGATTTGTGCGCCGCGCCGGGCGGCCCAGCGGACCGTTTCCGGATAGCGCCAGCCTTCATGGCAAATGACAACACCAAATGCCAGCGGGCCGGTTTGAAAAACGCGCCTCCCGGAGCCGGGCGAATAGGTACCCTCCTCGCTGGGGTCGAGTTGGACTTTGTCCTGGAAGCCGGCGATGGTTCCATCTCGATTGACGACCAGAGCCGTGATTACGAGCGCATCATCCACGACGCGTTCGGTGCCGAGTACAACCGCGAGATTTGCCTTCGCGGCGGCCGCGGCGATGGCGGACCACGCGCCTTCGAGGAATACCGGATCGGGGGGCGGCACCAGCCTTCCGAAGCATCGGTAGCCTGGAATGAAGCACTCCGGAAAGCAGATGAGGCCGGCGCGCTCGATGGACGCTTGAACAATGGCTTGTTCGGCCAACGCGATGGAATCCTCTGGAGTCGCCGGGAATGGGAGGTTGGCGAGCGCGATTCGAAAGGTGGTCATGCCCAACACAATTCTACGCCACGCGGGTGGGTGCACGCGGTCGTGAAGGGGTATAGATTTATGGATGTCGCGAGGCTCTATGAAGAACACAGGTAGCACGATGCTGTTGGCGGCGGCCGTAACCGGGCTGGTGGCCCTGGTGTGGGCACAGGCGCCGGGCGATCCGCTCGAGCAAGGGTTCCGGAACCCGCCGGATTCGGCCAAGCCACGGACGTGGTGGCACTGGACGGGCGGCAACATCACCAAGGAAGGAATCACCAAAGACCTGGAGTGGATGAAGCGCGCCGGCATTGGCGGCATGCAACTGGCCGACGTCTCCTCCGGCAGCGGCCAGACCGTCGACAAAAAGCTCGCGTTCGGATCTCCGGAATGGCTGGATGCGGTAAGGCACGCGGCGTCGGAGGCCGACCGGCTGGGGCTCGAGATGAGCATCTTCAGCTCCGCCGGCTGGAGCGAAACCGGCGGGCCGTGGGTGAAGCCCGAGCAGGCCATGAAGAAATTCGTGTGGAGCGAAACCGTGGTGGAGGGGCCGCGGAGTTTTGCCGGGAAGCTGCCGCAGCCGCCCTCAAATAATGGCCCCATCCGCAACTTGCGGACCGGGGGCGGACGCGGTGGTCCCGGGGCGCCGCCGCCCGACCCCACTTACTACGGCGACAGCGCGGTGTTGGCCTATCGCACGCCGGCGGACGAAGTCAACATGGCGGACCTGCACCCCAAGGCCACCACCAACGCCGGCCCCATCGATGCCACGGCGCTAATGGATGACGATTTAAACACCGCGGTCACTATCGCCGCTCCGGCGGGCGGCGGACCGGCGTGGTTGCAGTACGAGTTCGCGCAGCCGTTCCA
>JBAWDI010000668.1:0-2744 GCA_049590695.1 Bryobacteraceae bacterium | reverse complement strand
CCGGTCGGGAGTCGCTGATCACCTCATCGGCCGACTTCGAGCGAGGACGGAGGATAGCGTCCTCGCGTCCCGATCAATGTCTTGGATGGTGGGCTACAACTGGCCGGTTTTCAGGTGACCCCGACTGGCCGGTTTTGGGTGACCCCCGAGGATCGACAGGTGATTCCGATGGTCTTTCTAATCCTTCTGGTCTGCCTTGTGGCGCTGATCTTTATTGTTCGTGCCGCGAGTGTTCGCGCCACGAGTGCTCCTACTTTGTCCAGACCGGTGCCGGAAATGAGCTTTGAGCAAAGACTGAGGGGGGATTCGCGAGTCAGGCGGTTGCTCCGGAATCGCAGTTGGGCTCCCGCCGCCGAAGCAGCAATTGCGTTTCTCGTGAGAGGCACAGAATGCCCAATTGCGTCGTGGCGGAGATCTGCGACTTGGGCTCAAGTTGAAATGGCTTATCGCGAACTTTCAGCTCGGTACCCGAAGTAAGCATGTCGTAAGATCCGGTCCAAAGAGGACCCGTGTAGGGTATGACGGCGATGTCCGAAGTCGCCATGGGACGGGATAGCTGGAGCGACTGAATCGCAGGAACGGCACAAGGGTCGCACCCAGGCACCCCTGTGCCGGGACTGAATGGGTTAAGGAAGCATTCAAGGAGCCGAGCAATGAAAGGCAAAACCATTCTAATAGGCAGCGTCCTGTTGACAGTCCTCACGCTCATAGCCACAGCTGAGATGCCGTTGGAGGATAGGCAGGCCATCGCCGGGGCGGTAATTCTTTGGGTTCTTGTCATCCTATTCGGGATCCTGGTCGTAGCCTTATGGGTGGGCTTCCTAGCATCGCTCATAGGAGGCACACTAGGAACCTGGACACCTTCCAGACACCGGTGGTTGAGCAACGGGTTGAAGCCTCGTAAGATGCATTGGGGGCCGCGCCGTCTGTTTTGACTCTGCACAAAGGGTTTCTGCCTGCTGCTTGACGTTGTTACTTCGCACCGCCGGACCAGGTGGCGCGCGCCATCGAGCAGGTTGTGGTAGCGGCCGAGAGGTAAGGGCGGCGGGCAGCTACGCCATTCTCAGCCGCCGAACGCCTCTCACGCGATCGAAGCCGGTATCGAAGGTGGCGATCCACTCGACCTCATAGTTCAGCATTACGGCGGCATGAACCGCGTCTCGCGCTGAAATCCCGGACGTGCCGCAAAGGAGATCGCGCGCGCGGTCCGTATCGGCCAGTGTAACGTCGAGGACCACCGGGCAGATCTCGACAACCAAGTCATAGACCTCGCTTGCCAGGTCCAGCCGGCCGAGAGACGAGTACCTGTAGAGGATCTCCTGCAACACCTCGGTGCTGGTACAGGCCTCGACTTTGCGATCTCGCACGCGGTCCAGGAAGCGGCGCGCCCGGTCGCGGTTCTCATGCTCCCGGCCGGCGACATACATGGGAATATTGGAATCGACGAAGACCCTCAAGACCGCCCGCTTTCGATCTCGGAGAGCATCTGTTCGATATCGGCTGTTGGCGCGTTCAAGGATGCCAGGCGCGCCACGGGATCGGAAGCCTTTCCGCTTTTCGCCGGGACAACCGACTGCCGCAGGGCGCGGCGCACCCACTCGCCCTTCGATACGCGGCTGCGCTGGGCGGCCTTGCGAACCTGCATGTCCAGATCTTCCGGGATGAGTACCTGGAGGCGATGACTCATATGAGTATGCTAACACACTCCGAAGTTACGGGTACGGACGCCGGCGCTGCCGTGCGAAGCCTGCCCCGTTCGCGGTAAAATCACAAATAACGCAACTCCGGGACCCAAACCTGCTCTGACGAGCTTCCCATGGCCACCTCGACAAATTCCCGCGCCCAGGAATTCCGCGAGCAGTTGTCCCGCCGCGTCCTGGTGTCGGACGGCGCCATGGGCACCATGCTCTACTCCCGCGGCGTCTTCATCAACCGCTGCTTCGATGAGCTGAATCTCTCTTCCCCCGACCTGGTCCGCCAGATCCACCAGGACTACGTCAAGGCCGGCGCTGAAATCGTCGAAACCAACACCTTCGGCGCCACCCGCATGCGGCTGGCTGGGTTCGGATTTGGAGAGAAGCTGGCGGCCATCAACCAGGCCGGTGTGCGCCTGGCTCGCGAATCGGCCAAGGAAGCGGCGTTCGTGGCCGGCTCGGTGGGACCGCTGGGCGTGCGCATCGAGCCGCTTGGCCCCACGTCTTTCGCCGAGGCCCGCGCCGTTTTCCGCGAGCAGATCGACGCGCTGCTGGAAGCCGGCGTCGATCTGCTGATCCTCGAAACGTTCGGCAATCTCAACGAACTCCGCGAAGCTGTTTGCGCCGCGCACGAGGCCTCCGCCGGCGAAGTCGCCATTGTCGCGCAGGTCACCATCGACGATTTCGGGCGCCTGCCCGGCGGCACCGACACGGAAACCTTCACCCACGAAATGGATTCCTGGCCGGTGGATGCGATCGGCCTCAACTGCTCGGTCGGCCCCAAGGCCACGCTCGAAACCATCGAACGGATGATGCAGTACTCGTCCAAGCCCATGAGCGCCATGCCCAACGCCGGGCTACCCACGCGCGTGGAAGGCCGCAACATGTATCTCTGCTCGCCGGAATACATGGCGCAGTACGCGCGGCGCATGCTGTGGGCCGGCGTCCGAATCATCGGCGGCTGCTGCGGCACCACGCCCGAACACATCAAGCTGATCCGCTCGGAAACGCGCTCGCTCCAGCCGCTGCAAAAGAAGCTCAGCGTCACGG
>JBAWDI010000667.1:0-2228 GCA_049590695.1 Bryobacteraceae bacterium | reverse complement strand
CCGCTGATTGGCTTTCGCGATGGTTCTTTGGAAATAGTCCACCCGCGTCCGTTGAGACCGCGCAAATAGGGACCGGTGGTGAACGATTAGGTCGACGATCCGCTGCTCCGGCAACCCGGCATCGACGCCGAAGCATGCGAGGGCGAGATCGTACCCTGACTGGCTCTGATCCTTGAGGTCGTGGCGCAGGCGGTTCCACGTGTTGCGGAAGCGCAGGTCGTCGCGCATCCAGGCGTCGAGCATCTCCTGCGGGATGCGGGCATTCGTGTCGACCGCAAGCGGCGTGTCCGCGAACCGCTCGACCCAATCCCGTGCCGCCTTCTCCTGGGCCTCCTGATCGGGGACGCCGGCTTCGTCCAGGAACTCTTCGAAGTCGGACAGATTGTAGCGGTGGTCCGTGATTGACAGGACGGTTACTTCCTTGGGGTGCGCCGGATCCTTGTGATTGAGGGTGCCGGGGATACGCAGCACGCGCGCCAGGTCGGAGAGGCGGTCGTAGGACCAGCCGCGCGCCGCGGCGTTCAACCGCAGCAGGGAATGCCAGCGGGCCACCAGGCGGGCAGCGTCCTTCCGCTCTTCATCCGTGTCGAAGATCTGCGGTTCCTTCAAGAGCCACCAGGGGTGGATGCCGTTGCCCGTGCCGATAATGATCGAGGGCGGCATCGACGGCGGCAGAATCGTGAGCGCCTCGGGAATTGTGGCGGGCAGCAGCTTTGCGTGCGCCGCCGATTTGAGGTCCAGATCAGTCCAAAGGGAGGAGAGGCCCGCGATTTCCTCCGATGGGCAGCGGCGCAGCGGACCGTGGTCAACTTTGGAAAGGCCGACGCCAACGTACACGTCGTGGCCGTTGACGTTCGCGGCGAAGTCGCCGGCCTTCCCCACGTCGCGGAACCAGTGCGACCGCTTATCCTGAAGCGTCCACAGCAGGACATACAACTCCTCAGGCTTGTGCTGCCAGAGCAGGTTGAGAAAGGCGTGAGGCGTCATCTCGTCAGATCCCAGTAGCGCCGCAGGAACCGGTCTTCGGCGACAGCGGGCGGCCACGGCACGATCCAGAGGTGTTCGGAGGGGGCGAAGCCGCATTCCCCGACGATCCAGTCAAGATCGTCGACCGTGGTTACGTCACGGAATTCGGTGGCGAGGGTGATTCGGTCGGCCTGCTTGACGGAATCCGGGATTGCCGGAGGGAGGCCGAACCTGGCGGCTACGGCCTGCAAGAGACGTTCTTCCGCAGCGCGGTACACGTTCATTTCCGGCTCGCGCTTGATCGGCGCGGGAAGATCACCCAAGTATGCCTCTGCGGCGTCGTGGAGCAATCCCCAGAGCGCATCCTGCTCCGGCACCATTTGGCTCACCAGGACTGAATGCTGCGCCACGGAGTAAAACCCGTCCGTATGGCCCAGGAACCGGCACTGGTACGCGAGCGAGTGAGCGATGTCATCGATATCGATCTCATCAGGACTCGGGGAAAGCGAATGTACTCGCCGGCCAGTGAAGGTTCGGAAATATCGCGCGGGTCGCACGACGTCACTGTTTGTCTCCGTCATCGTTCCGCTGTCCATCTCGCCTCTCCTCCCTGCTCCAACCTCCGGCCGGCGTACCGTACCAGGCTTCCGCCGTCCGGATCGCGTGTTCCATGAACAGCGAAGCAAAGTCCTTCCGTCGATTCCCTGCCCTCCGGCCACCCACGAACATCAACCAGCGCTCGCCGTCGCGCACAAGCCACACCCGGGTGTCTCCGCAGTCGGCGCTCATGCAAGTTGCGCGCGGTGGGACCAAAGCCTCTTCCTGCTCCGGCTCCGTGACCTCTGCCGGCGCGGTAGTGAGCCAGTCTTCCCAGGCTATGAATCGCTCGCCGCTCCAGACGGTGATGAGCGCGTCCTCCATCGGCGCATCAGGTGGAATCTGCTCCAACAGAGACGGCGGGCGATCCAGGCTGGTGGCGCGAGCCTGCTGCCGCTCACGGAGGTGCCGCAGTGCTTCGAGCCCGTAAATGCTCACGGCAGCGTTGCCAGCGGCTCCAGATCGAGAATCGTCACCGCATCCTCGACGCTCCGGGCTACACCCACGATGGCCCCCGCCAGCCCCCACTCCCGCAGCCTCTGCCGCTGAAGCTCGGTCAGTTCCGACGACACGTCCGGCCGTTTAACCTCGATCTCGAAGTGGCGCCCGCGAATGCTGCCGTACAGGTCCGGGTCGCCAGCCACGCCCATGGCCGTGCCGTGGCG
>JBAWDI010000666.1:0-4921 GCA_049590695.1 Bryobacteraceae bacterium | reverse complement strand
CCCTTCCAGAACGCGCGCCGCAGATGGGTGGCGTGCTGGAACAGGCCGAGCAGGTCGAACAGAGGCTCTCCCAGGCCCAGCAACGCGCCCAATCCGGCCACCCGGATGCCGCTGGCCAGGGCGCGGGCGGGGGCGTCCAGGCGGCTATGGTAATCGCGCTTCGGCCCACCGAGGTGCGACTGCTCGTAGCGCGCGGGGTCGTAAGTCTCCTGGTAGAGCGTAACCGCCGTGCAGCCGGCGGACGACAACCCCCGATACTCGTCCACGGACATCGGAAAGACTTCCACCGCGACATTGGGAAAGCGCGCGGCCGCCAGACGAACGCAGTCCCGGACGTAGGGGTAATCGGCGACCGCCGCTCGGTCGCCCGTCAGCAGCAGGATCTCCTCGATTCCAAGATGCTTCAAGGCGGACAACTCGGCTTCTAATTCCGCCGGGGTCAACTTGTGGCGCGCGATCCTGAGGCCGGCGGAGAAGCCGCAGTAGGTACAGTGCGCCGGGCAGTAATTCGATAAATAGAGCGGGGCATAGAGCGAGATGGCCCGTCCGAAATGGCGCCGGGTCAGGGCCAGGGCGCGTTGGGCCAGGGCTTCCATGCGACTCTCGGCGGCGGGAGACAGGAGGGCGGCAAACTCGCGAATCCCGGGTTCGCCCGAGCGCAAGGAGCGTTCCACTATGGACGGGCCGGCCGCTCGGGCCAGGTCCAGCCAAGGGAGCGGGTCAAGCCAATCCGGAAGCGCGGTGCTCATCCGGCCTCTCCACCGGCGAGAAACGCGGTAAGCGGGCTGGTGGCCACTGCCACATCGCTTTGGGGCATCAGTCCCGCTTTCCAGGCGTCGCGGCCGGCCCGAACGGCGGCGGCGAACGCGCTGGCCATGAGTTCGGGATTCTCCGCCGCGGCGATGGCGCTGTTGACCAGGACGGCGTCGCCGCCGATTTCCATGGTCAAGGCGGCTTCAGAGGGCGATCGCAGGCCGGCGTCTACGATGACCGGCACGGAGGCGTCGCGGATGATCAGCTTCAGCATGGACATTGTGGTCAGCCCCTGCCCGCTGCCGATGGCCGCGCCGAGCGGCATCACGGCGGCGCAGCCGATATCTTCCAGGCGCCTGGCCAAAACCGGATCGGCGGGCATATACGGCAGGACCAGGAATCCCTCGCCGACCAGGATCTTCGCCGCCTCGAAGGTTTCGATGGGATCGGGCAGCAGGTGATGCGGGTTGGGGTGGATCTCGAGCTTGACCAAGGGACTGCCGCACAGCTCGCGGCCCAGTCGCGCGGCCCGGACGGCCTCACCAGCGTCCCTGGCGCCGGAAGTGTTGGGGACCAGCGTCAAACCCTCGATCGCCGCGAGCGGCGCGAGCACATCGTCCACCGGCCGGCCGGGATGGAAACGCCGCAGCGCTACGGTAACCAGTTCCGCCCCCGAGGCGCGAACGGCGCGGATCATGGCGTCCGTACTGGAGAACTTGCCCGTACCCAGCAGCAGCCGCGAGGAGAAAATGCGATCACCCAGTTTCAGGCCGTCAGTCATCGCCTATCCTCCCGCGGCGATCACGATCAGTTCCACACGATCACCGTCCGAGAGGCTGACACTGTCGAAGCTGCTCTTGCGCACAACGTCGCCGTTGACCATGACGGCCGTTCGTCCAGCCTCGGCCCGGCACTCCCGAAGGAGGTCGGCGATGGTCGCCTGTCCGTTGTAGCGATATGACTCGCCGTTGACTACAAGATCCATAGAGGATACCCCCCAGCGGAATAACGGCACCCGGTCCGATTGCGAAATCACTCGTCGCGGGGCCGGACCCTTCATCCGATTATCGCAGACGGGGCGACAGAGGATGCGTTGCCCGAACGCTCTCTTCGCAGAAGACAACGGCCAACATGGAATCCTCACCACCTGGCGTTTGGATAGTTCGCCCGGATCAATTCATCCGCAGTCAGTAGGGGCGCAATACCATTGGCTTTCGCGTGGGCAACAATGATCCGGTCGAAGGGATCGCGTGTCCAACCTTCTCCCAGTGCGATTTCCGCAATGATGGGGAAAGGATGATCGCAGACGGTTAGTCCGATTTCCGCATTTAGCTTAACCAGAATCTCCGGCGGCGGGACCACGATTCGCCGGGTCTCGTAGAGGTACTGCAATTCCACCACGGCCATTGGAGAAATACGAACGTCTCCAAGTTGTATCAGGGAAATCGCCTTCTGTGAGATCTTCGCAAGATTCGCTTCCGCCAACCAAACGGCAACTTGGGTATCGACGTAGCAAATCATAGTTCCGCCCAGTCCTTTTCCATTTCGCCGAGAATTTCCGCTTGCAGCTTCCGATCGGCAGCCCGGTGTTCTTCCTCTGTCATGTCGGGGTTCGTAATCTGGCGGGGAGTGAGCCGGTCTAGTTTAGAGGACCGGCCTTCAGGCACTACCAGCCGGATCGTGGCGCCTTGGTGAACAAACTCCACGGTTTCCCCGGCGATGACCCTCTCCACCAGCTTGAAAAGATTGTTGCGGAACTCGGTAATCGTCACCTTCATGGCTTCATTGTACATCAAGGCGTACATTAGCGTAAATTATAATGTACACAGTAGGAAAAGAACCTGGCGCGGGATGGAAGACGAGCGCTGAAGGATTTGCTACGCTACTGGTTCCGGCGGCCACGGCTCTTGAGTCGGGTTTAACCGACGAGGCGCGGCTGGAGGTGCTCGACCCAGCCTCGCTGCCCGAGGCGCCGGCGTGGCCACCGCGCGGCCAAATCATCGCCGTGGGATTGCTGGCCGGGCTACTGTTGGGGCTCGCGGCCGTACATATATTCGCGCGTGAGCGGGCGGCGGGCACAGCCGCGCTTGGCCATCAGGACCTGGTAGACGCTGCTGACGCCTTCCTCGAAGCTGAGCGAGGAAGCGGCCAGCCATAGGCGCCAGGCGCGGAAAGTGGGCTCGTCCGCCACTCGTAAAGCGGCCTCGCGGTTGGCCGTCAGGCGCTCCTGCCAGAGGCGGCACGTACGGGCGTAATGGGGGCGCAGGTTCTCCACGTCGAGCACTTCGAAGCCGGCGTTTTCGGCTTCGCGGATGGTCTCGGAGAGGTGGATGAACTGGCCTCCGGGGAAGATTCTGCGGCGCACGAACAGGCTGCCGGCGTCATCCTCCAAGCTTTGCGGGCGCGCAATGGCGTGGTTGAGGAACAAACCGTCCGGCGTGAGCAGCGCGGCCATTTGGCGGAAGTATTGGGGCGCGCGGCGCAGGCCCACGTGCTCGAACATGCCGACCGAGGCGATCTTGTCATAGCGGCCCGCGAGGTCGCGATAGTCCAACTCCAGGACTTGCGCGCGACCCTCCAGCCGCGCGCAGGCGAAATCGTATTGCGCGCGGCTGATGGTGCAGCCAGTGGCGGCAGCGCCGTACCGGCCGGCCGCGTGAGCCAGCAGCGCGCCCCATCCGCAGCCGATGTCCAGGAAACGTTCGCCGGGCTGAACGTCGAGCTTGCGGCAGATGTGGTCCAGTTTGGCGAGTTGGGCTTCTTCGAGGGGCATCTCCGGCGTGCGGAAATAAGCGCAGGAGTAGACCATGCGCGGGTCCAGGAACAGGCGGTAAAAATCGTTCGAGCGGTCGTAATGAAAACGGATGTGACGCGCGGTTTGCGCCTTGCTCTGGAAGACGCTCTCCAGGGCGGTGGCCGAGCGGGCGATCACCGTCAACAGGCGGTTGCGGAGCGTGCTCCGCGGCTGCCAACCCTTGAAGCGTATGGCGGCGGCCAGGTCGCCTTCCACGTCGAGCTCGCCGCGAACAAATGCCATGGCGGCGGAATAGGCGTCCGTGGTAAGAAGGCGCTCCAGCGCGCTTTCCGAGGGCACGCGGAATGTAAATGCGGGAGGGCCGTCGCCGGACTGGCGCACGGTTCCATCGCGGAAAACGGCGCGCCAGGCAGGCGCGGCGGGAAGGACCAGGCTTGGGCGATTGTTCCGGCTGCCCAGCTTGCCAGCTTCCATGGGCATGATGGAATCCCCTGGTTACAGTAGTAGCCCAACCGGGCGCGGAATTCAAGTGCGAAAATTCATATACACGTTTTCGGGGCCGCAACAGTTTTATCTTATGGAAAGGATGAAAGCCCTGGCGCTGCTGGCGACGGTTGGTCCGATGGACGGCTCCGTGGAGGCCGCCGAGGCGGGCGACCTGGCCGCTTTCGATCGGCTCATGCGGCAGTACGAGCGGCTGGTGCTGGCGACGGCGCTTCGTCTGCTCGGGGACCTCGAAGGCGCGCAGGATGCCTCGCAGGAAGTGTTTCTCAGGCTGTACCGGAACCTGAACAAGGTGGAAACGTCGGGCCACCTTTCGGCATGGCTGTATCGCGTGACGGTCAACGTGTGCCATGATGCGCGACGCAAGCGGCGCGTCTCGGCCCCCGTGGAGGATGCCGCCGAACTTCCGGCGCTCACCGCCGATCCGCAGCGAACCGCTATAGCGACGGAACGCCGCCGCGCGCTGGAGATGAGTCTCCGCATGCTCTCCGAAAAGGAGCGCGCCGTGCTGGTGCTGCGGGATTTGGAAGGGCTTTCGACCGAAGAGGTGGCGCGGGCGTTGGGAACCACCGAGGCAACCGTGCGTTCCCAGCTCAGCAAGGCGCGCGTGAAAGTAAGGGATTTCCTGGAACGCTACTTCAGGAGGCGGACATGAATTCGAGCGATTGGGAAGAACGCGTCGCCCTCCATGCGGGTGGCGACCTGCCGCCCGCGGAGGCGGCGGAAGTGGAGCGGCACCTTCGCGAGTGTGCCGCGTGCCAGGTGCTTGCCTCCGGGCTGAAGCAGAGCCTGGCGTTGCTGAAGGAAGCTCACAACGAACCTCTGGCGCCGGCGCACTTCTCGGCCGTGCGCGCGCGGGTGATGGCGGAGTTGGAGCAAAAGCGGCGGCGGGGTGCCCTCTGGGCCCGG
>JBAWDI010000665.1:0-4107 GCA_049590695.1 Bryobacteraceae bacterium | reverse complement strand
GTTGGGCAGGATGCGGGCGGCCTGCCAGAGCGGCGCCAGGCTGAACAGTACGCTGGAGAGAATCGCGGCGCCGAAGGCGAACAGCAGGGTGGTCGAGTTGATGCCGATTCCGCCCGCGCGCGGAATGGAATCGGCCGCCAGGGAAAGAACCAGGCGCACAATTGCCACGCTTACGACCACGCCGCCGGACGCGCCCGCGCAGGCCAACATCAGCCCTTCCACGAAGTACTGGAGCCCGAGCTGCCAACGGGCAGCTCCCAGCGCCACGCGGATGGCGGTTTCTCTGGCGCGCGTTACCGACCTCGCCAACAGCAAGCCCGCAACGTTGGCGCAGGTGATCAGCAGGAGCGCTCCGGCCGCTCCGAACAGCAGCAGCAGTACGGGCCGGATGTCCTTGACGGTGTACTCCAGCAGATTGACGACACGGGCGGTGTAGTCCCGGTGTTCTTTCGGATTCTCTTTCGCAATGCCGGCGGCCACGCGTTTGACGTCCGCGTCGGCTTGGGCCATGGATACGCCTGGCCTGAGCCTGGCGTAAGAGAAGAACTCGGATACATCCCGCCTTCTGCTGGGGCCTTGCGGATTGAGTGGCACCCAAACGTCGGTCCGGGACTCTCCGCTCCCTTCCAGATCTTCCAGCGGAAGTCGAAACCACGCGGGCATGACACCGGTTACCGTGTACGGCTTCCCGTCCATGGTAAGGGCCTGGCCGACGATCTTCCGGTCGCCGCCCAGGCGGTTCCAGAGCGCGCTCGAAATCACCGCCAGGTTGACGTTGCCTCGCTCGCTGGCCGCCTCGCCAAACCATCGCCCCACCACCGGCGCGACGCCCAGACTCGAGGCCAGCGAGGGCGTCACCTCGACTCCTCTCAGGTGCTGCGGCTCGCCCGGCGAGGTCAGGCTGAACTCCCGGAACTGAAGCACACCGAACGCATCGAAGCTGCGAGTTCTTTGCTGGAAGTCCAGCAGGTCCAGCCAGGAGCTCCCGTAGACCTGCCACTTGATGGTATTGTTCAGCCGGGCGCTGAACAGCGCGACATACCGCTCGCCGTGCTGCCAGGGCACGGGCCTCATGAGCACCGCGTCGATTACCGTATAGATCGCCGTAGCCGATCCGATTCCCACGGCCAGCGCCGTGGCAGCCAGCAGAGCGACCGCTTTGGCGCTCTTCCAGGATCTCCATGCGTGCACGACAAAGGTGAACATGTTCGAGTGGCAACTAATCTTCGCGCGGGGACGCGGCATCTCCGCCGGGCTCCTGCGCCCGCACATAGAAGCGCTTTCCGCAGGACCGGCAGTGCCGGGGAACCCGCCCGAACCCCTGCATCAGGGCATCCTTCCATCCGCGCGGCAATGAGGGCACGATATCCCGCAAGAAGCACCGCGGGCACCGCAATTCCCCCGGCCTGATGTCGATCGGCTTTTCGACTCTCAATCCGGCAGTCTAGCAAACTGGCACCCCCAACTGGTGCGTCCGATGTTAGTCTGTGGTGGTGCGCAGTTTCTTCCTGTTCCTGTCGCGCCGGAAACGGCTGCGAAGATGGATGGAAACCTCTCCGCTGGCCAAGCGCGTGGCCAGGCGCTTCGTGGCGGGCGATACGCTCGATCAAGCTCTCGGGGTGGGCCGCCACGTCAACTCCGAGGGCATTGCCATCACGCTCGATCACCTCGGCGAAAGCGTCACCTCGCTGGAAGAAGCCGCGGAGGCGCGCGATGTGTATCTTCACGCTCTTTCCGCTATTCACGATTCCGGCATTCAGGGCAACGTCTCGCTCAAGCTCACCCAGTTCGGCCTCGATTTCTCCTACGACCAATGCCGCGCCAACGTCGAGCAGCTCGTGCGCCGCGCCGCCTCGCTGCATACCTTCGTTCGCGTGGATATGGAATCCAGCCAGTACACCCAGCGGACCATCGAGATGGTGGCGGACCCTCTCGCACGATTCGGAGCCGTCGGCACGGTGATTCAGGCCTGCCTCTATCGCAGCCGGAACGATATCGAGGAGCTCTGCCGCCGCGCCATCCGCGTGCGGCTCTGCAAAGGCGCTTACCTCGAACCCGCCGGCGCGGCCATCCCCCGCAAGTCGGATGTGGACCGCAACTTCGTCGAGCTGATGCAGCTCCTGCTGGACCGGGGCGCTTACCCCGCCATTGCCACGCACGATGAGAACATCATCCGGCGGACCGAGGCGTATGCCGCCGGACGCGGAATCCGGCGCGACGCTTTCGAGTTCCAGATGCTCTACGGCATCCGCCGCGACCTGCAGCGCCGGCTGGCCTGGGAGGGGTACCGCCTGCGCCTCTACGTCCCGTTTGGCAAGGCCTGGTACCCCTACTACATGCGCCGGCTCGCGGAGCGCCCCGCTAACGTCTTGTTCATCGCCCGCAACCTGTTTCGGCAGTAGCGGCCCAACCGCTCTCTGAGGTTCGCGGCTCGGATGGACTTGCACCCAGCGCGCGTTGCTACGAAACTAAAGATGGGGAGTGGGAATCTAAACGGTATGCGCTACTGGGCCTATTTGGCCGCCAAACTGCTTTCGGCCGCGGCCGTCCTCTACGGTTTGTTAGGGTGGATCATCCGTCAGTTTCCCGCGGCGTCGGATCCGCCGGAGCCGCTGGTCGATGGCGGGCAGATTCTGCTCTACAACCTGGCCGTTCTGGGATGGTTTTTGCTGTGCGCCGGGGTCCTTTACATCATCGTCCGGGACCAGCGCTACCGCTGCCGCACCTGCCTGCGCCGCCTGCGCATGCCCGTGGAAACCGGCTCCTGGGGCCGCATGCTGCAATTCGGACGCCCGCGCATCGAGTACATCTGCCCATACGGCCACGGGACCCTGAAGCAGGATGAGTTGCAGATCACGGGACTGGAAAACCCGCAGTGGACGCCGCATTCCGGCGACATGTGGGACGAGCTCTGCGCCGCCAGCAAGGAATCGGACGGCCAGCCGTGAGCCGCGTCCCGCGCTGGCGCATGGTGGCCGCCGCCGTGGTCGTAGCGGCCCTCGTGGCTTTCACCGCCATGTTCGCCCCCATCTATTTCCGCAACCTCGAATTGCAGAATTTCGTGTCGGAAGTCGCACAGGGTGTCGAAAATCGGACGAATTCCGACGACGTTTTGCGCGCCTGGGTGCTGGATAAGGCCCATGCCCTGGACCTCCCGGTAAAAGAAGACAACGTGCAAGTCATTCGCTCGCGGCAGGGCGTGCGCATCGACGTGCGCTATTTCGTGCGCGTCACTCTGCCCGGGTACACCGTCGACCTGCATTTCTACCCCGGCGCCGGCAGCCGCTAAGAGCAGGGATCACCGCGGCGGCGCGCAATTAACTAGAGATAATCTATTATTATTAACTAAATCGATGGTAATTACCTGGACATTTTGTACAAGTTTGGGCTCAATTCGAGGATATAATCAGGCCAGAATACACCGAGGAAGGCGGTGGCCAATTGTATTGCGGTGACGATACCGGTGTACCGGATTCGCCTCAGGACAGTGAATTCCGCTGCTCCATTAACCGCGAGCATCCGGAGCCTCCGAAGCATCAGGAGCCTCCGGAGCATCAGGAGCCTCCGAAGCATCAGGAGCCTCCGAAGCATCAGGAGCCTCTCAGGAACGCGCTGAGCCGGGTCGCCGCGCCAGAGCCATCCCTTGAGGCTAGCGACAGTTGGATGCCAAGCCCGGCCGTGGAGGCGGTGGCCAGGGAGGCGCGGTTGTCGGTGGCTTATGCGCTGTTTGGAAAAGCAGCGCCCAAACCGGCGGTTCTCAAACCCTTCAGAGTGCCCGCCGCGCCGGCCGAATTGCCGGTGGCGGCGCCGGCACGATCAATGGAGACGCCGGCCGCCGAGGCGGCCATCGCGAGTGCGCGGCCGCAAGCAGTTCCGGCGCCGGGGATGCCCGCACCTGGTTTCATACCGCCGGACTTCCATTGCGAGAATGTGCGCGGCGTGGCGGTGGACTGGCTGGAGTGGCAGGCGCCGCGGATGGCCCCTCTTCCGCCGCGCTTCGGTCTGCGGCCGGCGCTGGACCGGCTGGAAGATCCCGCTCCCGTCTCGCCGAAGGCTGCCAAGACCCGGCGGCGCGACGGCGCCACTATGCATCGAGCGGTGGAAGCG
>JBAWDI010000664.1:0-4486 GCA_049590695.1 Bryobacteraceae bacterium | reverse complement strand
GTGTACGCCATCCGCGATCTGCGGGGAGCCGGCCGCATGGAGACGATTGCGTCCGGGCGCGACGGCCTGGGCACACCCATCGCCGTCGAGTCCGATTCGGCGGGACGCATCTTCGTGGCGGATCAGGCGGGCAACGTGACCATTCTTAACCGCGGGCGGGGCCCCGTGGTGTCCCTCCCTTGCGGGTGCACGCCGACGGGGTTATTCCGGCTTTCGGGAACCGCGACATTCCGGCTAACCGAGCCGTCCGATGGGCCGATGTGGGTGCTGGATGCCTCGGGCGCCGATGCGCGCATCGTGGCCGTTCCGCCCGCCGCGCCGCCGGCCCCATCGGCTGCGGATAACGGAGGCGGCCAATGAAACGCCTCGCTTGGCTGCTCCTGCTGCCGCTGGCCGGCGGCGCCCTGTTCGGCCAGGAAGCGTACACCATCACCGGGACGGTGCCATCCACTGGGACCATCGGGGTCTACTACTCGGCGAGCCTGAGCGTGAGCCCCGCAGCGCAGGCGGCCTGGTCCCTTTACATGTCGTCGCTGCCTCCCGGCTTGAGCTTGAGTCCGACCAGCGGGACCAGCGGGACGGCGACCATCAGCGGCATACCCACCACCGCCGGGACTTATCCGTTCACGGTCCTGGCGGTTATCGGCGGGGAAATCTATGTGACGGGCAATTTCTCCATTACCATCGCCGCGCCCACACTGTCGCTGGTGTCCACGAGCCTGCCCGATGGAGCCGTAGGCGTGAGCTATTCCCAGAATCTGACGGCAGTGGGTGGTTACGGCCCCGGAACGTACCAGTTTACGCTGATTCAGGGATCGACCCTCCCGCCGGGCCTCCAACTGTCTTCGAGCGGCCTGATTTTCGGCACACCAACGACCGGAGGATCGTACGAGTTCGCGGTGCAGGTCATCAGCATCAGCCCGTTCGGAGGGAATCCCGCGACGGCGTCGGCTGAAATCTCCATAAACATCAGCGCGCCGCCGCTGACCCTGACGACCACCAGCCTGCCCGCCGGGAGCGTGGGCGTGCCCTACTCGCAGACCCTGGCCGCCAGCGGAGGATTCCCGCCGTATGCCTGGCAATTGAGCAGCGGCAATACGCCCGGCGGCCTGACCCTGAATCAATATTCCGGGACCATCTCCGGCACGCCGGCCACGGCCGGCTCCTTCTCATTCCAGGTGAAGGTTTACGATTCCCAACAGGGCAGCGCCACCGGCAGTTTCACCATCCGGATCGCCGCGGGCGCGTTCACCATCACGACCAGCTCGCTGCCCGCCGGGACGGTGGGTACTGCCTACACAGCTACCACCCTGGCCGCGACCGGCGGGACTCCGCCGTACACGTGGTCCGCCTCGGGCCTTCCGAGCGGCCTTTCGATCAGCTCCGCCGGCGTCATATCGGGGACACCGACTGCCTCCGGAACCTTCTCCGTTACCGTGCAGGCCACCGATTCGGCGCAGGTCACAGCCACCAAGGCTTATAGCGTCACAGTGGCCGCCGCAACGGCGCCGCTCTCCATTACCACCCAGGCTCCGCTCGCGGGCGGCGAAGTCGGCGTGGCCTACACGCAGGCATTTGCGGCCACCGGCGGGACTCCGCCGTACACGTGGTCAGCCTCGGGCCTTCCGAGCGGCCTTTCGATCAGTTCCGCCGGCGTCATATCGGGGACACCGGCGGCCTCCGGAAGCTTCCCGGTTACCGTGCAGGCGACCGATTCGGCGAAGGCCACAGCCACCAAATCGTTCACCATCACGGTCACCGCGTTGACCATCACCACGGCCACGCTGCCCAACGGCACCGTGGGGACCTCTTACACGGCTACCACTCTTGCCGCGACTGGCGGGACTCCGCCGTACACCTGGTCCGCATCAGGCCTTCCGAGCGGCCTTTCGATCAGTTCCGCCGGCGTCATATCCGGCATTCCGGCCGTCGCCGGAAGCTTCTCCGTCACCCTGAAGGTGACTGACTCGGCGCAGGCCACAGCCACCCAGACATTCACCATCACGGTCGCTGCCGCGTTGACCATCACCACGGCCGCGCTGCCAAATGCCACAGTGGGCACTCCCTATAGCCAGACGCTGACGGCCAGTGGAAGCGGGACGTTTGCGTGGTCGGTTTCCACGGGAGCGCTGCCGGCTGGAATCACGCTGAGTTCTGCCGGCTCCCTCAGTGGGACTCCCACCGCGCCGGGAACGTTCACCTTCACGGTGAGTGTGACGGGCGGAGGCCAGAGCGCTACGCAGTCATTCACCATCACGGTCACTGCCGCGTTGACCATCACTACGGCCACGCTGCCCAACGGCACCGTGGGCACCGCCTATAGCCAGACGCTGACTGCGGCCGGTGGAAGCGGTGCGTTGACCTGGTCGATTTCCACGGGAGCGCTGCCGGGTGGAATCACGCTGAGTTCCGCCGGCTCGCTCAGTGGGACGCCCACCGCGCCGGGCACATTCACCTTCACGGTGGGTGTGACGGGTGGAGGCCAGAGCGCCTCGAAGTCATTCACCATTACGGTGGGAGTGCCGGCTGGGCCGCCCGCCACGATTACAGGGTTGCCGGCTACGGCCACGCCCGCCACGCAACCGGCTCTGGGAATCGGCATTCCGAGTGCGTATCCGCTGGATATCACCGGGACGGTTACTTTGACCTTCGCCCCCGATTCCCCTTCTCCGGACGGCCAGGAAGTCGTGTTTACCACCGGCGGGCGCACCGCCAGTTTCACCGTGGCGGCCAATTCCACCCAGGTGGTCTTTCCTGGTGGCACACCCAGCGTGCAGATCGGCACCGTGTCCGGAACCATTACGCTCACTCTGACGCTGACTGCCGCGGGCATCGACGTCACGCCTTCGCCGGCGCCGTCCACAAAGATGACCGTCGCCAAGAGCGTACCGTTTATCAAGACCGCGACGGTCACCGGCGTCACCAGCAGCGGCTTCAACCTGGTGGTGGTGGGGTATGCCACTTCGCGCGAGATGGTCTCGGCCACGGTCGGGTTCACCGCGGCTAGCGGCGTGACCCTGGCTAGCAGTACAGCCACTGTTTCGCTGGCGACGGTTTTCACAAACTGGTATCAGAGCACCCCTTCGGCGGCGTACGGGAGCAACTTCTCGCTGACCATTCCGTTCACGTTCACGAATAGCACGAACCCGCTGACCTCCGTCTCGGTGATGCTCACCAACGCGGTGGGCAACTCGACGACGGTGAGCGCCGTGTATTGACGACTCACTTGCCCGACCTGTACGACGAGGTTCCGTATCCGAGTCTGCCGCGGCCGCAATCGCACCCCTCGCGGATAGCGGCTCTGGCGGCCATCGCGGGAATGACGCCGCCTCCAGTCGGCCGGTGGCGCGTGCTCGAAATCGGCTGCGGCGACGCGTCGAACCTGCTGCCCATGGCTTTCGAATACCCGGAGGGCCGCTTCACCGGTGTGGACCGGGCCGCCCTACCGCTGGCGCGGGGGCGGGAGATGGCCGCGAAACTCGGCCTCGCCAACCTCGAGTTGTGCGAGGCCGATCTGCTGGGCTGGCAGCCCCATGGCGAATTCGACTACATCATTGCCCACGGCTTCTATTCGTGGGTGCCCTTCGAGATTCGCGACCGGCTGCTCGCGCTCTGCGCCGCGGCGCTTTCCCCCGGCGGCGTGGCCTACGTCAGTTACAATGTTCTGCCGGGAAGCCACCTGCGGCGCTACGTATGGGATTTTCTGAAATTCCACACCAGGCGCGCGGCGTCGCCCCGGAGCCGCATCGAAAAGGCGCACGAAGTGGCGCGTCTGATCGCCGCGAGTCCCACGGACGAGCCCGGCCGCGCCGCCGTCCGCAAAGAGATGGAGAATCTGCTGGAGAGGGGCGCTGAAGCTATCTTTCACGACGATTTGGCGGAGACCAACGATCCGGTTTACTTGCTGGATTTCATGGCGGACGCCGCCCGCCATGGGTTGCAGTACCTGGGCGATGCCGAGCCGGTGCGCGACGATGTCCGCGACCTCCCGCTGCCGGCTGAGGATTGGTTGGAGGCCCGGCAGTACGGCGATTTTCTGGCCTGCCGGAAATTTCGGGAGAGTATCCTCTGCCGGAAAGAGATCCGGCTCGACAGGTCTCTATCGTTGGACCGTTTCCAGGCGCTGGCCGCCGCCTCCCGGGTGAGACCGGCCGAGCCGCAGCCGGATGGCGCGCAGAAATTCGAGCTTTCGCAGGGCAGAAGCCTGACCACCAACCACCCACTGGTCAAAGATGTGCTGTGCTTCCTGGCCTCCCGCTGGCCGGGCTCGGTTCCGGTTGTCGGCCTGCCGCTGGGCGGATACCAGCCGGAGGACGCTGCCGATATGTTGATGCGCCTGGTGGAGGCCGAGGCCATCGAGCTCTGGCAGCAGCCGCCCCGAGTGGCCACGGCGATCGGCGAGCGGCCGGCGGCGAGCCGGCTGGCTCGCTTGCAGCTTTCCTTGGGCCTGACCATGGTCACCAGCCAGCGGCATCAAAGCATCGAC
>JBAWDI010000663.1:0-2669 GCA_049590695.1 Bryobacteraceae bacterium | reverse complement strand
CTCGTGCACCGCGGGCTTGTCGAGGCGACAGCCGTCGATCAGAAGGAAGCATTCACCGCTGGCAGGATTTTCTTCGAAACTGAGGGCATTCTTCCCGCACCGGAATCTGCCCACGCGATCGCTCAGGTTATCGCCGAAGTCGAACAGGAGAAACGGAGCGGCAGCACCGCCACAATCGTCTTCTGTCTGTCAGGAACCGGTTACCTCGATTTGCCGAGCTACGCTAGTCTTCTCGGGTCCAGCCAAGAAGAACCGGCCAAGTCGCACTTGGCTTCGTCACTCCCTCCGGCTGGTGGAGAAGGCGCCAATTTTGAGTAAGCCATTCCGAATCAATCACTTTGCGAGCGTCTCTCTGCCGCAAAATACCCTTTTCGCTTGGGGACCCGACTAACATTGACGGACACCTGGTTCGAACACCGTCGGCCCCCCGCTTCGCCAAGCGAGGTTCAATGACTACCCCGACCCGATCTCCGGCGCAGTTCCTACGGCAGGACCTGCAGCAACTCGCCCGGCGCGCTGGCGTCACGAATCGCACCCGCTAATCGGCCAGGCATGCGACGTTCTCCTGGCCTCCGCTCACTCCCCAGACGCCGCCGGGCCTTTCTTCGTCCTGACCAGGTGCCGTTTGTGATCGAGTCGGTTGTTCTGAGTCATCGCGCACCGCAGAGTTTCAGTTCGCGATATGAACCGGGGATGAGATCCATCGGGGTAATCTCAAATGCTTCCATCAGCTCGCATGCGCGTAGAGTTGTTGTTTGGATAGCCTCGCCGTTGCCCGAGCCGCAAAGAACCTCGATTTCCAGGAAGCGCCCCATTCCGTCCACTTCGTCAATGTGTATTCGCGCGTTGCCCAGGATGTAGATCGTCCTTGACTTCTCGACGACGGTTTCGACACCCAGCAATGCAGAGAAGATTTCTTTGACCGTCGGGGGACAATCCACGTTGATCACGACGAACTCGCTGCACCTCGGGCCCTCCTGGTCGGGCCGGACGTAGGCGATCAGTTCGCCAGTCCCGGCGTCCAGCTCGCGTAGCTTGAGCCGGCCCTTCGGGACGCGAAAATATGTGTCGACCTGCCGTACCGTGCCCAGGCAAGCCGCGCCGATCTCCTCACAGACCCGCCGAGCCTTTTCATCGCAGATGTACCGGGCCTTTATCTCGATGTTCCGCACTTGTGGCTTTCATCCAGCGTACCCCAGGAGCGCCGCCCTCTCAGGAGCGTCGACTCGACGCAGCCGACCCGCGCCGCGGGTTGGTTTTGACGGCGGCGACGTGTCTGGTTGTCCCTCCTCAGCTCGCCGCAGCAGATCACTTCTGGCCGCTTCGGATCGCAACTGTAACTCCTCGGCAATCTGGAGGAGTTCATGTGGCGTCCTTGCTTCACGAATCCGCACCCGCCAATCGACCGGGCATTCACGTTCTCCTGGTCTCCAATCACTCCCCGGACGCCGCCGGGCTTTTCTTCGTCCTGACCAGGTGCCGTTTGTGATCGAAGTAGTAATTCTTGGCGACGATCTGCGCGCCGTTCTTGATCCGGCTCTCGATGGACTCGATCTTCCTGGCCGCTTCCAGGTTTGCCTTCCATTGCATATCCTGCCAACCCACGACCTCGGCGAGATCCGCATCGGTCACAAAGTCCAGGACGAGTTGTTTCGGCGGGCCCTTGATGAGCCGAAGCCTCGGTGTAGCCTCGTTCGCCATAGAGTGATTCTATGGCGAATAAAAGGCGAAAGCAAATGCCCATTACTCGTGCTTCTGGGGCTGCAGCACCCCAACATCTTGTGCACACGGCCGCTACAATCAGCCAGCTTTTTGTTTTTTGCGGGTTGTAACTGACTTCTCTCCAAGCACTTCGGTGCCGGCCAGCCGCACAGCCTGCAACGCGATCTCCGCAGAGGGTGTCGGCTTCTTCTGGCGCACGAGGGCCAGAAGCCAGTCAATGTACTGCTCTTCTTGCGAGGTGATCTCGCCAAATGGCGAGGCTACTTCGACTTGCGACGATCCGGCGGCCTTGTGCGGGTGTTTGCCAGCCTCTCCCACCGCTTCCAACCACGCCGTAAATGCTTGTTCCGAAGCCTCTTTCATCTTCAGGTCGCGCGTCGCGACAGCGATTTTGACTTGGCGGTGCAGTTCCTTCGGCAGTTCGATGCCGAACTTTATTTGGTTCTGATCCATAGTGTTGCGCTCGATTTAGGCGCACATTACAATAATCACGATTGACAACAATCGCGATTTCGCGAATAATAGTCTTTTAACTTCAACTCAACTATGGAACACCCCATCCTTAAACGCAAGCCGAACCGAAAGGACGATCCCTTCTACGGGCTCAACCGGCGCGTTGCCCGCAAGATCGGCAAAAGCGAATCGCTCATCAGCATGGTGCGGCGGGGGATCGCCGCGTCATCCCGAGTGGCCGACGCCATTGAGGATGAAGCTGAGTTGATGCTGCGGGAGCGGGCCGAAACGCGGCGCGCTCGGAGAGACTCGCATGCCTAACCTCGTGCCGGCCAGTCACGCCGACGTGGAGGCGGGCCGGATCATTCTCCGCGCACCCCTTTCCGCACTGCTGCTGTGCCGGCGCATTCCCAACGGGTCCTGTGATACCAAGCGCAAAGCCTGGTCGTTCCCGGCGACACAGGAGCAGGCGCGGCGGGTCCAGGGCGTGATCC
>JBAWDI010000662.1:0-7383 GCA_049590695.1 Bryobacteraceae bacterium | reverse complement strand
TCGTCAGCCTCACCAGCGTGGAGGTGGGCGGCGCCTCCGCTTGCAGCAGAATGTGCCGCAGGCAAAGCACCAGAGCCGCCACCGGGTTGAGCTGGTAAACCTCCTTATAGCGCGCCGGGATCTTGTCGAAGGAATAGAAGATCGGCACCAGCCAGAACAAAACCGTGTTGGCCGATTCCACAATATACCGCGTATCCCGAACATACACGTTCAGCGTTGCCGTGATCAGCACCATCCCGCAGACGAACACGACTTCCAGAGCCCACACCACCGGCAGCCAGATCCACTGCCGGTTGACTCCGCGTCCAAATAGCAGGACCGCGCACAGCAGCAGAAGAATTTGAACCAGAAGGTGTATGCAATTGGAAAACACGGAAGCGATGGGGACGATCTCGCGCGGCAGCGGCACCCGTTTCACCAGGCTCGTGTTATCCACAATCGAGGTGGTGCCGGTGATCCATGCGATCGAAAAGAAACTGAAGGGGACGAGTCCGCACAGCACGAAGACCGGAAAGTTCTGAGTACCTGGGTTGGAAAAGATCTTCGTGAAGACGAACGTCAGCACGCCCATCATCACGAGCGGATTCAGAAGAGACCACAGCACCCCTAAAGACATGTTCCGGTAGCGGATCCGGAAGTCCTTGAGGATGAGGTTCTCCAGCAGATACAGAGAGTCGCCATGCCACATAATCGGCAGTACGTCCAAAACCATGCCACCCGGCGGGATTGGGACCGTACAGTCCCCCATTATAGACGATCCCGGCTTGTTTTCACGCTGTCACTCGTTTCGAAATCGGCATGTTCTCCGGTCCCGAACGGCGGAAACCCGGCGGCTCACAATTCGAGAAACTTGCCGGCATCCCAAACTGAAGAGCCGATGCGCACTTCGAAATTCTCGGGCTTCCACTCACGCACGGAATCATGATTCGCGGAACCCTTCCCGGCGAGGACGAGCAATCCGCAGCGCAACCCCGCGTTGTAGCCCGCTTGCAGGCCGCGGATCTTGTCGCCGGCAATCCAGGAATTGTCGAGATCGAGATTCAGGAATTGCCGGGCGGCAAGCTACATTCCGGGTCGAAGTTTGCGCGCCGGGTGCGCCGGGTGGTTCCAGGGCGCGATGCCATCGCGATGATACGGGCAAGCGAACGCGGCATCGATGACAGCGCCCGCACGGCCCAGTTCGCTCCGCAGCGCTTCTTCGATCTCCAGAAACTCCTTCCAGCCGTAATAGCCGCGGCCAATGCCGGATTCGTTCGTCACCTCCACAACCGGAATGTTCGCTCGGTTGGCCAGCCTGATGATCTCGGCCGCTCCGGGAAGCACGATCACATCGGCAACCCGGGAGAGATAGCCGGGATCTTCCACGATGACACCGTCACGGTCGAGAAACAGCGCGGGGCGGGTCTTTGGAGATACAGTTCCCGTCATAGCGGCCCAGATGCCGGGTTCCTCGTGAAAACGGCCTTGACCAGCCCCCGATGACATTACCTCAACTCGCCCGCGATGAGCCGCTGGATAGTGTTTCCGCGATCCTCTGCTCGACTGTCTGGCAGAAGTAGTGGTAGAGGCAGATGTGGGCCTGTTGGATCAAAGGCGTGGAGCGCGAAGGCACGGCGAAAAGATAATCGCTCAAGGCGGCAAGCTCGCCGCCACCGTCGCCGGTAAGCGCTATCGTCGTCATGGCCAGCGAGTGCGCCCGCTGGAACGCCGCGACCACATTTTTCGAGTTTCCCGAAGTGCTGATGCCCAACAGAACGGCGCCCGGCTCGCCATATGCCTCCACCTGCCGCGAGAAAACCGTCTCGAAGCTGTAGTCGTTTGCCCATGCGGTGAGAATCGAAGGGTTCGAGGACAGGCAAATGACCTTCAGGGCTTCACGTTCGGCCAAAAACCGGCCGACTAACTCGCCTGTAATGTGCATGGCATCAGCCGCGGAACCGCCGTTACCGCACACCAGCAGCGGCTTGCCGCTGCGAAGCGCGCTAGTGATGGACTCCACCGCCCCGGCCACCGATTCTTCGTTCCAGGTCCGGCCAGCCAACTCCAGAACCTGTACAGACTGCGCAAGATAGGCCTGCAACGGCATCGGATCTTCCTTTTGGTGCGCCAACTCGGAAGGAACGATCATACCAGAGCTAACGGTGCCGATGATCAGACCCGCTGGGGCGGCGGCTGGCATTGACCGGAGACCGGAGGTTTCGCCGGGTTTCGCCGGTAGTTCCTTAACGGGAATCCGCGCGAGCGCGCTCCATCGGCGAAAGCGGGGAATTCGCGCGCTCTGTCCATGTCTCTCGGGATGCAAGGGCTTTGCGCCTGGCCCGGAGCGATGCGTCGGTTTCGGCTATGGCCTTCGCAACGCATGCTGCAAACTGCGGAGTGTCGGCGATATACACCAAATCGCGAAACAACTCGATTTCCTGAAGTCGCGTGCCCACCACCGGCAGGCCGGCGCCGAAGTACTCATAAATCGCGATCGGATTTGCCGCCAGCGTAAGAGGACTCCGCAAAAACGGGATGGTAAGATGCCGCGCCGCGCTTGCGTTATTCTCGAAGCATGCCGGGAGACGCAGCCCTGACCCAGATTGTGGATACCGCACTGGCCGAGGCCGCGCGCAAGAGCGGGGCCTGGGTGGTGTGCCGCCCCGGCTGCACCGAGTGCCGCATGGGACCTTTCCCCATCACCCAGCTTGACGCTCGAAGGCTGCGAGAGGGGCTCATCGCCTGCCGCATCTTCGGCCCGCTGGTGCGCTGCGGCTCCGGGGCCGTGGGCGTCTGCGAGTTATGTTTCCAGGGGGCCAGCAACCGGGAAATTGCCGCTTGGGAAGTCGAAATCGATCCGCGGAGCCTGGAATCCCGGTTGCCGGAAGAACTGGAGCGGACCACTGGCGCGCGCGGCCAGACCATGGTGGCTTTCGCGCTGGTCACGGCGCCATGAGCATGCAGGCAAAGGCGGCGACTCGCGTGGATTGGCGGCGGCGCGCCCTGCCGGTGCTCGCGCTTTGGGCCTTCGCACTGCTGGCGTATTCCAATTCCTTTCGGGCCGGCTTCGTGTTCGACAATGAGCGGGCGATTCTACGAGATTCTCGCGTGCAGGCCGCCACCGCCGAGAATGCGCGCCTGATCCTGACGCAAGATTATTCGTACCAGAACTCAGCCAGCGGGCTATATCGCCCGCTGACTACGTTTTCCTACCTGCTGAACTACGCCATCCTCGGCGGCGGTGCTCATCCGGCTGGCTACCATTGGGTCAATTTCGTGCTGCATGCCGCGAACATCCTGCTGGTCTACTGGCTGGGCCTACTGCTGTTCCAGGAGATGGGACCGGCATGGGCGCTGGCCGCGGTCTGGGCGCTTCATCCCATCCTCACCGAATCCGTCACCAATATTGTGGGCCGCGCCGATCTGCTGGCCGGTTTCGGGGTGCTCGCGGGACTGCTGTGCCACGCGAAGAGCGCCGCTGCTTCCGGCCGGCGCAAGCTGGCGTGGCTGGCGGCGCTGATGCTGGCCGCCACCATCGGGATGTTCTCGAAGGAAAGTGGCGTGGTGCTGCTGGCCGCCATGGCGATTTACGACTTCACATTCGCAACCGGCGGCGCGCGCGCCCGCTTGCCCGGCTACGCGGCGGTGGCGCTGCCGGTGGCGATCTTCTTGTACGTCCGGTCCCGGGTCTTTGCCGGGCTTGCCCAGGTGCCGGTTCCGTTCACCGACAATCCTCTGGTCGGCGCGGGTTTCTGGACTGCGCGCCTCACGGCCGTCAAGGTGATCGGCAAATACCTGTGGCTGCTGGTGTGGCCGCGCGATTTGTCCTGCGATTACTCCTACAACCAAATCCCGGTGGCCGGCGGTTTTGCCGCGCTGGCGGTTTGTGCCGCCGCTGCCGCGGCTGCCGTCCTTTGTTACCGCCGGCACAAAGTAGTGTGCTTTTTCGTGGCGTTCTTTTTCGCGGCGTTGGCGCCTGCTTCCAACCTGGCGATTCTCATCGGCAGCATCTTGGCCGAGAGATTTCTGTACCTGCCCTCGGTGGGCTTCGCCGGTTGTCTGGTTTGGGCCATCTATAGGCGGCCGCGCATGGCGCCGGTGGTGCTAGCCCTCATCTGCGCGGCGTTGGCCGTCCGCACTTACGCCCGTAACATCGACTGGCTCGATGACCGGAGCCTTTGGGCCAGCGCTGCCAAGGTGTGCCCCGCCAGTTACAAGACGCACCTGCACTTGGCGACTGCCGTGATCGGACCCCAAGGGGAAGGGATGGACCGCGCCATCGCCGAGGTGAACCGGTCGCTCGCCATTCTGGATGGCCTGCCCGACGATCGAAACGTGCCTCAGGCCTACTCCACCGCTGGTTTGATCTACCTCATGCAGGGCGAGTTGCTGGCCGCCAAGGGTGCCGGCGCCGAGAGCCAACAGTGGTATCGAAAAGCGTTGGATGTGTTGTTGCGCGGCGAGAGAGTCGATCGCACGGCCGCCGAGGTGCTCCGCCGCGAAAATCAGTTGCGCGGCATCAGGATATCCCCCACGGGCTGGGATCCCCTGTACCTGGCGCTGGGCGACGCGTACCTTCGCCTGTCCGATCCGCGCCAGGCATTGGAAGCGTTCGAGTACGGCCGCACTCTCCGCGCGGCGCCGGAGTTTTTCGAGGACATGTCGGACGCCTGGCGGGTGATGGGAGACCCGCGGCAGGCCGCCATCGTGCTGATCGAGGGCCTGCTCGTAGACAACAGTTCCACCAAGCTGGCTTCCGAACTGGTGGGACTGTACCGGCAGACCGATCCGGGGAGCTGCGCCGTCCGTGACGCCGGCGGGGCACTCAGCCTGGACCCGGCCTGTCCTTTGGTGCACGACCAGGTCTGCGCGGCCTTCCGGAATGTGAGGCAGCTTTACATGCGGATGGGGCAAGAGCCCATGGCCGTCAGCACGGGGCAGAGGGCCGTAGGCGAGGAGGGCTGCCCGCCGTTAGAATCGTCCCCGTGATGGCCGATGGCTGAAGCGCAGCCGGTCCACCAGGCGTTGCACATTCGGGTCGGGACTGATCCGCAGGGCCGCATCGAAGTGGGCCAGCGCCTCCGGCAATCGGCCGGCTTTCGCTAGAGTCACTCCCAGGTTGTAGTGCGCTTCCTCGTAATCGGGATTGGCCCGCAGCGCCGCCTCATATTCGCCAATCGCTTCGGGCGTGCGGCCGGCTTCGCCTAGACTCACTGCCAGGTTGTAGTGCGCTTCCGCGTAATCGGGCTTGGCCCGCAGCGCCGCCTGATATTCGCCGATCGCTTCCGGCAGGCATCCGGGGAATTGTGCCAGCGCGTTTCCCAGGTTGTTGTGCGCTTCCGCATAATTGGGATCGGCTCCCAGCGCCGCCCGATACTCGGCAATCGCCTCCGGCAGATGGCCCGGCAATTGCGCCAAAGCCCTTCCCAGATCATTATGCGCCTCCGCATTATTGGGACCGAGCCGCACCGCCGCACGATACTCGGCAATCGCGTCCGGCAGCCGGCCCGGCGTCCGCATCAGGACGGTGCCCAGGTTTAGATGCGCTGCCACGTAGGTCGGCCGGATTCGCAGTGCAGCTTGGTACTGGGCAATCGCCTCCGGCAGACGGCCCGGCCATTGCGCCCAGGCGTTTCCCAGGTTATTGTGCGCTTCCGCGCTATTTGGATTGATCCGCAGCGCCGACTGGTAATGCGCGATGGCCTCGGGCAATCGACCCGGAATTTCCTCAAGCGCGGTCCCCAGGTTGTTGTGAGCCACGTAGTTTCCGCCGGTCACAGCGAGCGCGTGCTCGAAGAGCGACTCGCTGTTCCTCCAGTGTTGAACTTGCGCCGCCGCCAGCACCGCGCAGCACAGGCATGCCGCCGCTGCCAATACGGCAGCCGCCGGCCGGACACGCGGTCGACGCCGCACCAAGTCCGCCAGGCCCCAAGCCAACATGATGGACAGGCCGACCATGGGGACGTACATGTACCGGTCGGCCCGCGCCTGCGCGCCAACCTGCACCAATCCGATCACCGGCGCCAGGGTGCCAAGATACCACAGCCATCCGACGGCGAGGTAAGGATAAGCCCGAAAGGAGCGCAGAACGAGAATCGAAATAGCCGCCAGGGCCGCCGCGGCCAAGCCTGCCTGCCATAACGGTATATCGCTCGGGTAGGGGTAGAACACCGCCAGCCGGGTCGGCCAGAGCATCTTGGCGATGTAGACGACGTAGGAAACCACCGCGTTTTCCACCCGCTGGCCGAAGGGAAATGCGGCCAGCACCCCGACGGCGCCGGAGTGTTGCTGCACCACGTAAGCGACAATGGCCCCCGCAGCCGAAAGCGCGAAGAACGGGATCTTTTCCCAAATTCCGGGCGGCCGCCGCAGCGGCCAGACGTCGAGCAGCAGCAGCACAAACGGCAGGGTGACGATCATGGGCTTGGCCATCAGTCCCAGAGCGAACGGCAGCAACACCAGCAGGTAACGGCCGGCACCGGGGCGCTCGGTGTAGCGCACGTAGGCCAACAACGCCAGGAACCAGAAGAATGCGCAGAGAACGTCCTTTCGTTCGGCCACCCACGCCACCGATTCCACGTGCAGCGGATGGACGGCGAACAGGAACGCCACAAATGCACTGGGCCAGCGGACGCCGGTGGCGCGGCGCAGGAAGGCAAACAGCAGAAGCGCGGCCAGCCCGTGGATTAGCACGCTGGCGATATGGTGCGGCCCGGCGCGCATTCCGAATAGCTGCGCGTCCAGCAGGTGCGACAGGCGCGTGACGGGAAACCAGTTGGCCGATTCGCCGGAGGTGAATGCCCACGTCAGGCCCTCGGGTGTGAGGCCACTGCGCACGTGGGGGTTGTCGCGTACGAACTCCGGGTCGTCGAAGTTGACGAAATCGAAATGCCGCACCGGGGCATACACCGCGAAACTGGTCAGCAGCAGAGCCAGGCAGATCCAAAAATCGGAGCGGGGACGGATCTTACGCACGAGACGCACTTATCATATCCCATGGTTTACAATTTCAGTTCCCAGCCCTTGCGGAATACCGGTTTGACGAACCTGTTGGCCTCCGCGCTGTTGGTGAAGCGCAGGTTCCCGCTGTCCCACTCGAGTTTCCCCGGCACATGCAGAGCGATCGCGGTCAGCGCCAGCCACTCGGCGAAAGGCGCGGCGATGCTGAAATCCGAGCAGCCCGGATCGCCGCCCTTGCAGGCGCGAATCCAATCCAGCATGTGGCCCGGCGAGCGCGTCAGCAGGGGCGGCGGCAGCACGTAATCCTTCCACCGCGCGGCTGGCAGCAGCCACACCCCTTCCCCGCGCGAGGCCGTGGCCATCACGCCCTTGGTCCCGATGAAGACGCTGCCATTGCCGGTGAGAATGCCGGGCTGCGGGGGGGTGCCCGGATCGCCGAACACG
>JBAWDI010000661.1:0-2967 GCA_049590695.1 Bryobacteraceae bacterium | reverse complement strand
CTATGGTGCGGCTCTGGTTGCGCCACTCCAGAAAGTCGCCCGGTGTGACGAACATCTCCTTCAGGTTCTGGGCGGGGTTGGCATCCCAAATCACCACCAGGCGTTGCGGATCGCGAAACGGCAGCGGCTTCAGCAGCACGGCATCCACGACGCTGAAGATAGCGCTGGTTGCGCCCATGCCGAGGGCCAAGGCGGCCAGGGCGACGGCGCTAAATCCCGGAGCCTTCCATAGCACGCGCGCGCCGTGGCGCAGATCCCGGGCAAGCGAGTTCATGGCCTGTCAGGTTAGCAGATAGCGCGGAAAACCGCAGCCTTGACAGGCGGAAGCGCCTGTTTGAATGTATAAGGACTCAGATGACGAAGGGTTCTCCTGAAGAGTACAATGCAGCCGAGACCGGCTCATCACAGCCGGCTCAGAAACCTCAGACAGGAGAACCCAATGAACGTAAACCACTATATCGGATTCGACGTCCACAAGAAAAGTATCAGCTACTGCGTGAAAGCCGCCGACGGAACCATCCTCGAGGAGGACACACTGCCGGCCAAGCGCGCGATCCTGCGTTTCTGGGCGCGCAAACGCACCGAACCCTGGCACGGGGCGATGGAAGCGACGCTGTTCAGCGGCTGGATCTACGACACCTTGAAACCGTTTGCCGCCGAGCTGCAGATGGGACATCCGGCGATGATGAAAGCCATCGGTGCGTCGAAGAAGAAGAACGACCAGTTGGACGCGCGGAAAATCGCCGACCTGGTGCGCTGCAATCTGTTGCCGGTGTGCTACGTGGCGCCGGCGGAGTTGCGGGAGTTGCGGCGGCTGCTGCGCTACCGCAACCTGGTGGTGGCCCAGGCGGTGCAGATGAAGAACAAGATGAGCGGGCTGTTGATGGAAGTAGGCGCAGAGTACAACAAGCAGCAGCTCCACGGGGCGAAGTATTTCACGGCATTGCTGGACCGTCTGGAAGAAGTGCCGGAATCAGTGAAGGATCTGCTGCGGCTGAGCCGTGGCGCTCTGGAGACGTTCGAGACCACGCAGAAACAGTTGCTGGCCAGGTTGAAGAAGCATCCCCGATTGGCGGAGCGGGTGAAGCGGCTGGAAAGCATTCAGGGAGTGGGCCCGGTCACGGCGTTGACGTGGGCGCTGGAGGTAGCCGAGCCGCAGCGCTTCCGCTCGATCGCGCGTGCGGTCAGTTACTGCGGGTTTACTTCGGCGCTGGACAGTTCGGCGGGCCAAGAGCACCGCGGGCCGATTTCCAAACAGCGCAACGCACACTTGCAGACGGCACTGGTGGAAGCGGCCAAGTTGGCGCCGCGGTGGAACCCGCAACTGGCGGCGGTCCACGAGCGGGAAGTGCAGCGCGGCGACTGCAATCGGGCGACTCTGGCCGTGGCACGAAAGTTGGTGACCTATCTGTTGGCGGTGGACAAATCCGGGAAACCGTTCCAAGTCCGCACTCCGGCCACCGTAGAACAGGAGGTGGGAACCGCGGCCTAAAACCACCCCTAAACCCGGGGTTCACGGTCCGCCCCCCTTTCCCTGCTCCGTCGATTATAGGGAACCGGAGCGGGCTGTCAAGGGTTCGCTCCGCCGCGCCAAACTGCGGCGCGCCCTTGACAGCCCGCTCCGGTTCCCAGAAAAAATCACTGAGAAGAGGGAAAGGGGGACGCTGGGACTTCTCCTACACCCGGAGTTGTCCTGCTGCGCACCGATTTGCCAGCGATCCGCCGGCCGTTCCTCGCCTGCCGTGGGACTGCACCAAGGAGGTTTGCCTCCCTATGTGCCTATTCGTCTGTTTCGAGGCCGGCCGGTTTACTCAAACTCAATCTTCGCGGACGGTTGTATGCCGTTCCCGCAAATGGATGTCTGGTCACGCTGGTTACGCGGCGGCGTTGGCCCAATTTCAAACGGATCCAATCCGGCAAATCAGAGCCACCGTCACCCCATCGACGAGCACGCTTCGGGAAATCCTTCCGTTAGGTCCAGGGAGAGGTGTGTTTTCCCTTGACAAGTCCTTATCATGGATGTCCTACGGATGCAGCCGATACAGCATGCGCGGAAAGGCGATGGTCTCGCGGATGTGTTCCAGCCCGCAGATCCAGGCCACGCACCGCTCGATTCCCATGCCGAAGCCGCCGTGCGGCACGGTGCCGTACTTGCGTAGATCGATGTACCACTGGAAGGCCTCTCGCGGCAGGTTGTGCTCCTGGATGCGCTGGAGCAGCAACTCCGGGTCGTGGATGCGCTGGCCGCCGCCGATGATTTCTCCGTAGCCTTCGGGCGCAAGCACATCCACGCCCAGCACCAGCTCCGGCCGCTCGGCGTCCGGCTGGAAATAGAACGCTTTGAACGAGGCCGGGAAGCGATCCACCATGATGGGCCGCTCGCGGTCTTCGGTGAGCAGCGTCTCGTCGGTGCCGCCGAAATCGCCGCCCCACTGGATCTCGCTGCCCTTCGATTGCAAGATCCCGATGGCGTCGTCGTAGCTCATCCGCGGAAAGGGTGCCTGGATGGCTTCCAGCTTCGCGACGTCGCGCTCCAAGCGCTTCAACTCCTCGCGCCGGTTCTCAAGCACGCGCCCGACAATGAAGACGATCAGCTCCTCCGCTACGCGCTTCACATCCTCCAGCGTGGCGTAGGCCATCTCCGGCTCCACCATCCAGAACTCGGTCAGATGCCGCCGCGTCTTGGATTTCTCCGCGCGGAACGTCGGTCCGAACGTGTAGACCTTGCCGAACGCCATGGCCGTGGCTTCGTTATAGAGCTGGCCGGACTGCGTGAGGAAGGCCTTGTCGTCCTCGAAGTAATCCACCTGGAATAGCGTGGTGGTTCCCTCGCAGGCCGCCGGCGTGAAAATGGGGGTATCCACCAGCGTGAAGCCGTGCGAGTCGAAATAGTCGCGCACCGCCTTGATTACTTCGTGGCGCACGCGGATGATGGCGTGCTGGCGCTGGCTGCGCAGCCACAGGTGG
>JBAWDI010000660.1:0-4479 GCA_049590695.1 Bryobacteraceae bacterium | reverse complement strand
CGCTCGAAGCCGGGGCCGACGTGCTGCTTATGCCGCTGGATCCCGACGTTGCCCTGAGAGCCGTCGTGGCGGCGGTCGGGACCGGGCGGCTCACCCGGCGCCGCATCCAGGAGAGCGTGGCCGCGATTCTCTCCGCCAAGGAGCGTTTGGGCCTCGACCGCAAGCGCCTGGTGGACCTCGAGGCCATCGGCGACATCGTCGATTCTCCCGAAGCATCCGAACGCGCGCAGGAGATCGCTGGCCGCGCCGTCACCCTGGTCCGCAACGATGGCAATCTCATCCCGCTGGCCACGCCCGAGCGCGCCTGCTACGTGGTGATGGTGGAAAACCGGTATTCGTCCGACGGGCAGGTCTTTGCGCAAGAGGTTCGCAAGCGCGCGCCCAGGGCGGCCGTCGCGTTCCTCGACGCGTCCATGCCGCGCGATGCGCTGGAAGATGCCATCCGCGGACTGCCCGCCTGCCAGAGCTTCGCCGTGGCCGCCTTCGCCACGGTCGCCGCCTACCGCGGCTCGGTGGGACTGGCGGGCGACCTGCCCCACGCCGTCGAGACTCTCATCGCCTCGGGCCAGCCGATGGCGCTGGTGGCGCTCGGCAATCCTTACCTGCTGCGCAGTTTCCCCGGCGTTGCCGCGTACCTGGCCACTTTCAGCAACGTGCCGCCGTCGGAGGTGGCGGCGGTCGAAGCGCTGTTCGGCGAAATCGACATCCGCGGCCATCTGCCGGTCTCCATCCCCGGCCTCGCGACCTACGGGGAAGGGATTCAGGTGCCGGCGGCACACCCCGTGCAGGCTGCCAACCCGGCGCGCTAGTCGCGTTATACTTGTGAGTCCATGACGTTCTTTCTTCCGCCGCCGGGAGTGGTAGCGGTTTTGCTCGTGCTGGTGCTCGCCGCCGCTGTCTACGACGTGCGGTACCGGCGCATTCCCAACTGGCTGACCGTTGCCGGCGTTCTCGTCGGGCTGGCCCTCAACGGGTTTCTGGACCAGGGCCGGCCGGGGTTGTTCGTTTCGTCGCTGCTGGGGCTGGCGATCGCCTTCGCTGTGTATTTCGTTTTGTACGCGCTGCGCGCCATGGGCGCCGGCGACGTCAAGCTGATGGCGGCCGTGGGGGCGGTTGTGGGCTGGCCCGACTGGTTCGGCATTTTTATCGTCACCGCGATTCTCGGCGGCATCATGGCGTTGATCCTGGTGGTCGCGCGCGGGCGGGTGAAGAAGACGTTCTGGAACGTTGCCTTCATCTTGAGCGAGTTGAAAGGCGGCCGGCCCGCTTACATGCGCAGGGAAGAGCTGGACGTGAAGAATCCCAAGGCGCTGGGGTTGCCGCATGGCGCGGTCATCGGCGTGGGCACGGTCTTCTTTCTGGCTATGGCCGCGCATTTTACGAGGTAACAGGCAATGATGGACTTATTCAATCTCAAAGGTAAGAACGCTCTGGTGACCGGATCGCAGACCGGTCTGGGGGCGGGCATGGCGATAGGGCTTGCGCAGGCAGGCGCCAACGTCGTCGTGCACGGCATCAACACCAAGGGCATCGCCGAGGTTTGCGAAGCCGTGCGCGCGGCGGGCGCCAGGCCGGTCGAAGCCGTGGCCGACGTCTCCGGCGCGAAAGCCTGCGCGGAGCTGGTCGAGTTCACGGTGAAGGAACTCGGCTCCATCGACATTCTCATCAATAATGCGGGGATCATCCGGCGCGCGCCCGCCGCCGAGTTCTCGGAAAAGGACTGGGCGGACGTCATCGAGATTAACCTCACCGCCGTGTTCCGGTTCTGCCAGTTGGCGGGCCGCCACATGCTGGCGCAGGGCAGCGGGAAAATCATCAACGTGGCTTCGCTGCTGGCGTTCCAGGGCGGCATCTTCGTGCCGTCCTACGCCGCGGCCAAGGGCGGTGTGGCGCAGTTCACCAAGACGCTGGCCAACGAATGGGCGTCCAAAGGCATCAATGTGAACGCTATTGCGCCCGGATACATGGCCACCGACAACACCGCCGCCTTACGCGCCGACGCCACGCGCAGCCGCCAGATTCTGGAGCGGATTCCGGCCGGCCGTTGGGGAACCCCGCAGGACCTGGCCGGAGTCGCGGTTTTCCTGGCATCGCACGCATCGGATTACATCCACGGCACCGTCATCACCATTGACGGCGGCTGGATGGGCCGGTAAGGTACAGCCCAAGAGGGAGGCGGTAGTGTGCGCGTTGCCTTGAGCGCCTCGGTGCTCTCACTTCTGCTCCTGAATGATGCGGCCTACGCATTGGCCGCTCCCGACGATCCGGCGGTCCAGCAGTACCGAGCGGTGGCTGCCAAGCTCTGGTGCGAAAACAATCCAGTGGCGTGCTATAACTTCGACGCACATCCCAATCAGCCTGCGCCCAGGGCAGTTGAGGAGAATACAACCCGGCTCCGCAATCTCATCACGAGTGCAATCGCAGTGACCTTGGCGTCGCCGGGAGCGTCGGGGCAGACCATCGCCCGAGTGATCGAGAGCATCCAACGCGGCGATGAGAACACAAGCGCGTCCCTGAGCGAGGTACCGCCATTCGCCGAGTTCGGGCGCACTGGCGACACCCGTGTTCTGGTCGTCGGCTTCACGATTTATAGAGACGGGAGCGCGATACCCGATGCCCGTCCCTACGTGCAGTTCTATGCGCAAGAATCCGGAAACTGGATATTGAAGGGTGAGGTCGGGCTTGAACTGCGCGGTTGTTTCTGGAGCCACGTCAAGGTAGAAGGCCGTGGAAATTCGAAGCTCCGATATTGGCTTTCCGGCAGGAGATACGGCGACACTGGCAGCAACCTGCGTGTGCAACTTTTCGAGTACGATGGCTCGGAAGTGCGGCGCCTCTGGAGTCGCGAGGGCTTCACTCGGGGACAGTTGACCGTTGGCGGCGACGGATTCTCGATCGAGTACGATCAATGTCCTCTGGGCCAGAACTGGGGCTGTTCGCGCGCTCGCGAGTCGTGGCTCGTGGATGAGGCCGGCCAAGTTCTGAAACTCCCGGATGCAAGCCTTCGGAGGAAATGATCCTGCACATACCATATTGGATATGTGCTACCTTTTGGTATGTGGCAGGTCGAGGAGCACCGCCGGGTGGAGAAACACCTTGATGCTGCGCCTCGAGAAATCCAGAAGCGATACGAGAAGTGGAAGGACATCGCAGTGATTTCCGGTCCGCTTGGATTGCGACTGATCCGCGGATTCCGCGATGAAGCTCTTGGGGGGGAATGGCGGGGGTATCGATCGTCTCGCCTTGGGTTACAGTACCGGGTGATTTATCGTGCCATCCCCGGACGGTTGTTGTTCCAGGTGGTTCAAATCACGCCGCACGACTATGGGAGGAGAGGATGACAACGTTTCGTCCAGCAAGAAAGCGCATCGACGTATCGGTGGGCGAGTCGGTTCGCATCATTCGGGAATTGCAGGGATATAGCCAGAATGAATTGGCCAGACTGAGCGGCATTCCCCAGGCAACGCTCTCCGCCATCGAGAACGATCGCGTCCGGCTCGGCGTCGAGCGCGCCAAGATTCTCGGGCGGGCCTTGCGGTGCCATCCGGCGGTGTTGGTCTTTCCGGGCTGGGAAGTTGTCCGCGACTCGGCAGCCTGACCTCGCCTCACAGCCCCCCGTACCACTCCAGCATCTTTGGCCCCGCGATGGCTGCCGCCAGCGCCGCCGCGCCCAGAAACGTGCCGAAGGGCAACTCGTAGGTGGCGGCGTCCTTGCCGGTGGCCTTGATGTAGCCGTAGCCCAGAATCGAGCCGAAGATCGAGCCGATGATCAGCGTCAGCAGCGCCCCGCGCATGCCCAGAAAACTACCTACCATGGCGACCAGTTTCACGTCGCCGAAGCCCAGCCCTTCGCGGTGGCGTACCTTGTAATAAACCCAGCCGCCGCCCCACAGAATCAGCGCCGGCAGCAGCGCGCCGCACACCGATTCAGCCAGGGATTCGAGGGTGCCCCCCAACTCCACGCCGAAGATCCAGAGCAGCGCACCGGCGGTGATGTCCGGCACGGGCACGAACAGCGCAAACACAAGTCCGGCGAGTGCGCCGCCTACCGTCAGTTCGTCGGGCAGGATGCGCTTCTCCAGGTCGCAAAAGATCAGCCCCACCAGGATGGCGCTGAAGATGCACATCTTGACCGCGGCCGGCGTTGGCCCCAGCGTGAAGACGAAATAGAAAAACAGCAGCCCCGTCACCAGCTCCACCAGCGGATAGCGAGCGGAAATGCGCTTGCCGCAATGGCGGCAGCGGCCTCTCAGCACGGCATAACTCACCAGCGGAATATTGTCATACCAGGCGATGGTTTTGCGGCACCGGACGCAGTGCGAGCGCGGCTTCACCACCGAACGGCCGCGCGGCCACCGGTGAATGCAGACGTTCAGAAAGCTGCCGGCCAGCAAGCCGAAGAAGAACGCGAGAATGGCTTCGATCATGAGAGCACCTGCCGGTAAACTTCCATGGTACGGCGAACCATCTGGTCCACGG
>JBAWDI010000659.1:0-6073 GCA_049590695.1 Bryobacteraceae bacterium | reverse complement strand
GACCTGGCCTCCGGGACGCTCATCCAGGTCACGGTGGATGAGAAGCAGAACCGCGTCACCGAGCTCTTCGACAAGTACAACCTGCTGACTTTACCCGTGGTGGACGAAGAAGGCAAACTGGCCGGTGTCATCACGGCCGATGACGTTATTTCCGTGTTAAGGCAGAAGTGACGGATGCTGAAACTCCTGCGGCGCTTCCGCTATCACCTGCTGGTCTTCTTCGCGGTCCTCGGGCCGGGGTTCATCACCGCCAACGTCGATAACGATTCGGGCGGCATCTTCACCTATTCGGCCGCCGGCGCGCGCTTCGGCTATCTTCCCCTGTGGACGCTGCTGCCCATCACCCTGGTTCTCATCATCACGCAGGAGATGTGCTCGCGCATGGGCGCGGTCACGGGCAAGGGGCTCTCCGACCTGATCCGCGAAGAGTTCGGGCTGCGCATGACGTTCCTCATGATGACCCTGCTGGTGCTGGCCAACATGACCAACGTGATGGCGGAATTCGCGGGCGTGGCCAGCTCGCTCGAGCTGTTTCACGTCAGCCGCTACATCACGGTGCCCATCTCGGCCGTGGCAGTGTGGTTCCTGGTGGTGAAAGGCAATTACAAGAGCGTCGAAAAGATTTTCTTGTTTGGTTGCGTCCTGTACGTTACGTACATCATCTCGGGCTTCCTGGTAAAGCCCGACTGGAAAGAAGCCGCCATCTACAGCGTGAAGCCCATACTGATGCTGGATAAGGATTACATCTACATGCTGATTGGGATGGTGGGCACAACCATAGCCCCCTGGATGCAGTTCTACCTGCAATCCGCGGTGGTGGAGAAGGGCGTCACGGCCAAGGAGTATGCCAAGTCGCGCATCGAAGTCATCGTCGGCTGCATCATGACGGACGTGGTGGCGTTTTTCATCATTGTGGCTTGCGCCGGCGCCATCTGGAGCGTGCGGCCGCGCGACATCCAGGATGCTTCGGAGGCGGCGCTGGGGCTGCGGCCCTTCGGCGAATATGCCTTCCTCCTGTTCAGCGCGGGCCTGTTCAACGCCTCGATTTTCGCGGCCTGTGTTCTGCCCCTCTCCACGGCCTACTCGGTGTGCGAGGGGCTGGGTTTCGAGGCGGGGGTAAACAAGCGGATGCGCGAAGCCCCGGTCTTCTATTTCCTCTACACGCTGCTGATCGTGGTGGGCGCGGGCGTGGTTCTCATCCCGGGCTTCCCGCTGGTGCGCATGATTCTGCTCTCCCAGGTCCTGAACGGCGTGCTGCTGCCCTTCGTCCTGATCTTCATGATCCGCCTCATCAACCGCCCGGACCTCATGGGCGAGTGGGTCAACCCGCGCTGGTTCAACCAGGTTTCCTGGATCACCGTGGTGATCATGATCGGGCTGACGCTGGCGCTGGTGGGCATCACGGTGAGGGGGATGCCATAGGGTTCCTGCCTGTACTACTATCCATCACATTCTCCGCGCGCCGCGACGAATTGTGGGGCAGGTTTTTAACCTGCGGCGGATTGTCAATCCGCCTGCCGCCCTTGGACGCGGCCGGGGCGGCGGCGGGTATACACAATACGAGGGCGACTGGCGCGTGCTGCATCCGGAAATGAAGATGGCGGGCCGGGCATTCACCATGGCCTTCATGCGCGCGCGCGCCGATCTCGATCAGGTTGTGATGGCCAAAGCCAGGGAGAAGGGCATCCCGTCCCTCAATAACCAGTACGGGTTCGACATGCTGCAGCCCGGCGACGTTCTGGCGGTGGATCTGTACGGAAAGAAGGTAGGGGGCACCATCGTCGGCGACAATCTGTTTTACTACATCATGAAGGCCACCCAGGCCGGGGGACTCGTGGTAGACGGCGCCTTGCGCGACCTGGATGGTATCGCGGGTATGGCCTTGCCCTGCTACTACCGGTCGGCCGACCCCAGTTGGATCACCGGCGTGACGCTCGCGGCCGTCAACGTCCCCGTTCGCATCGGCAATGTCACGGTGAGGCCGGCGACCTTGTGGTCGGAGATCGCGAGGGCGTCTCCTTCATTCCGCCGCAGAACGCGGAGGCCATCCTGGACCGCGCCGACGTGAGCCACATCCACGACGAATGGACCCGCAAGAAGTTCGACGAAGGCAAATACAAGTCGAGCGGGATCTACGGCAGCCCGCACGACCCGGCCCTGCGCCAGGAATACCAGGAATATCTCAAGAAGCGGCTGGAGCAAATCAGGGCCAGCCGGAAGAAATAAGCTCCCAACCGGGCCCTACACCCTGTAATCCCACTCCTTGCGGTAGGGCGTGTCGACCAGGGTATTAGCCGCGTCGTCGTTGGTGAATTTCATGGCCTTGGAGTCCCAGGCCAGGACCTTGGCCTCCCGCCGGCCGCGGGCAGCCCCTGCTCCACCACCTCCCGTCGCCCCGACAGGCATGGTGTAGCGGCGCTGCGCCAGCGTCCCCAGCAGGGCGAACTCCGTCAGCCCGCAAGCGAATTCGATGGGCGTGATCGACTTCTTGCCGGCTTTGGCCTGGCGCACCCATTCGGTATAGTGATCCGGCCTCTCGCAGCGCGGCAAGTATGGTTCGGGCTGCTTGAAGTCCTTGAACCGGCTCTCCGGCAACAGCCAGCCGCCCGGCAGACCGCGCACCTTGGCGCCCGGCGCGGGTTCGCGCCCAAACGGCATCCACGGGTTGCCGCCATAGTACGCCGAAATCTGAGTGCCCTTTTCACCCACAAACATGAAGCCGCTGCCGGGCATGGCCACGTCCAAAGGCATGCTCGCGGGCCGGAACGGGGTCAGGCCGCCGTCGTAGAAGTACACCATCGTCTCGGGATGCTTGCCGCGGGCCGGCAGGTGCCACTGAATGACGTTGGCGATGCTCATGCACTCGGTATTGTTCACCGGGCCTTCCAGCGAGAAAGCCTGGCTATCCTCGGCGACCACCCAATCGGGCGCCGCCATCTCGAGTTCCTCATGATACATCTGGAGATTATGGCAGCCGAAATCGCCGATGGTTCCCGTGCCGAAATCCCACCAGGGGCGCCAGTTGCCGTAGTGATAGGTCTTGTGATACGGGCGGGCGGGAGACGGGCCGCACCACTCGTCCCAATTCATCCCCGCGGGCGGCGTCTGCACCTCGGTTGGACGCGCCAACCCGCTGGGGCTGTATGTGCCGGTCCAGATATGCACTTCATGAATCGGGCCGATGGCGCCGGTGAGCAACAGTTCGGTGCTGGCCCGGGCATAGGCGGTGCGAGAATCCTGGATGCTCGCCTTGGTGGTGCGCTTGGAAGCTAAACAGGCCGCCTTGACCTTGCGCGCCTCGGCGATGGTGTGCGTGATCGGCTTGGCGCAATAGATGTGCTTGTCCATTGCCAGGCCGGCCAGCACCAGGTGAGAGTGCCAGTGATCCGGCGTGGCGACAATCAGGGCATCGAAGTTCTTCTGCTCCTGGTCGAACATCTGCCGGAAATCCCGGTACACCTTGGCGCTCGGATAGGTCTTGAACACCCGCGCGGAGAACTCGAAATCCAGATCGCACAATGCCACGATCTGTTCGTCCTTGCAGCCATCCAGGTAGTTCCGGCCCATGCCGCCGACGCCTACGCAGGCAATCGTCAATTTGTCGCTGGGCGCCCGATAGCCGGCGCCGCCCAGGACATGACGGGGAACAATGAGAGGCGCCAGGCCGGCGGCAATCGCCGTGCGCCGGGTGAGCGCGTCGTTCGATGATTCGTTGACACTCATGAGAGCAGTCTCCTTTCTTTCCGTTGCAAGGCGCTATTGCTTCCGTGGCGCTGGCACCGCCTGCGCCGTCGGTTGCAAGTCGCCCGCCAGCCTGCCTGAGAATGGCCGCAACGGCCGGATATAGATGTTGCGGAACGCCACCGCCCCGTGATCGCCCTGGAGCGCGATGGGATTGGTGGGCGCCTCCGGGATCTTCAGCGTAGCCACCGTCCGTCCCAGCCTCTCGACGTTCTCGTGGATCAACTGGCCATTGTGCAGAATCCGCAGGAACTTGGCATTGGCGATCTTCTTGCCCGACGCGTCGAAGCGCGGGGCTTGGAACCAGTAGTGAAAGGACTGCCACTGGCCGGGGGGCCGGTCGGCCCGCACTTTGGGCGTGATCCCGCCGTCCTGACCATTGATGGGGCCGCCATCGTAGTGGTACATGGCGCCGCATTGATCGGTAGCCAGCCGCGGTGTGAACCCCCAGCTATCCCAGATCTGGGTCTCATACAGTCCATGCATGAAGAACCCGGAATTGGAGTGGGCCGCCACCATGAATTCCACGTAGACTTCGGAGTCGCCGAACTTTTCGGTGGTATAGATGTTCGACGCGTTCCCCGACGGATCCACATCGGTGTTCACGATGCGGTCGCCGGGACTGTTGGGCAGACCGATCAAAGCCGTCGGGTCGTTTACGCCTCCCCAAACGACGGCGCTGGTCACCAGCCACTTGCCCTTCTTGGCGGGATCAGCCAGCTCCCAGCCACTCAAGTCCTTGCCGTTCAGCAAGGGTTTCCAGCCGCTCTCGGTCAGAAACGGCGGATCGCCGTGGTCGCTTCCATCGTTTGCCGGAGGAAGGTCCGCCGCCGCGACCAGCAGCACAAAAGCGGCGGCCAAAGCCATGGCCGCAGCCACACCAACCAGGAAATGTCTCACGTCGAACGATTATAGTCCGAAACCCTCCGCCGTGCGCCGTGGTAATCTCTTGGATCAACAAGGAGGAGATGGTCTCCATGAACCGCGTCAGCCGGCTTCTGCCGCTTTTCGCCGTGCCAGTCTTGTACGGCGCTTTCGCGCTGGCCGGCGATTAACGACAAGGAGGATACATGCGAAGAAACCCAGTTGCAATCTCGGTTCTGCTGATCTTCATCGCCACCGTTGCGCTCTATGCGCAGGTGAAGGAGGCGCCGCTGCCGCGCCTCGTGAAAAAAGACGGGCGCTTTGCCCTCTTCGTCGACGATGCCCCGTTCCTGATGCTGGGCGCGCAGATCAATAATTCGAGCGCCTGGCCCGCCATGCTGCCCAAGGTCTGGCCGGCCATCCAGTACCTGCATGCCAATACGGTCGAGATGCCGGTCTACTGGGAACAACTCGAACCACAGCAGGGCCAGTTCGACTACTCGGTGGTCGACACCTTGCTCACCCAGGCGCGCCAGCATCATGTCCGCCTGGTGCTGCTCTGGTTCGGCACGTGGAAAAACGGCAGCCAGCACTACATGCCGGAATGGATGAAGCTGGCGCCCGAGCGCTATTTCCACGTCATCGATAAGAACGGCCACGCCGCGGATTCGCCGTCGCCCTACGCAACGGCCTCGCTCGATGCCGACAAGGCGGCCTTCACCGCGTTGATGCGCCACCTCAAAGCCGCCGACCCGCAACGCACGGTCGTCATGGTGCAGGTGGAGAACGAATCCGGCACCTGGGGCAGCGTGCGCGACTATTCCCCCGCCGCGCAGAAGCTGTTCGAAGGGCCGGTCCCGCCAGAGGTGGTTTCGGCCATGCACGCTCCGAGCGGTGCGAACTGGCAGGCAGTGTTCGGGCCGGAAGCGGAAGTCGACTTTCATGCGTGGTCGGTGGCCAGGTATGTGGGGCAGGTGGCCGCTGCCGGCAAGGCCGTCTATCCGCTGCCCATGTATGCCAACGCCGCGTTGCGCGACCCCATCAAACCGGGCGCTCCGGGCAGCTACGAAAGCGGAGGCCCCACCGACAATGTCATTCCCATCTGGAAGGTGGCCGCGCCGGCCATCGATATCGAAGCGCCCGACGTTTACATGAGCGACAGCGTCCCGTACCTCAAGGTGCTGGAACTCTATCACCGCGACGATAACGCGCTGTTCGTGCCGGAGACCGGCGGCAATTCGGGCGCCGCCCGGTTCTTCTTCTCCGCGCTGGGCCTGCAAGGCATCGGATTTTCGCCCTTCGGCATGGACTACACGGGGAACCGCGGCGCATCCGCCAAACCCGAAGAATTCCTGGAGCCATGGGCCCGGAATTACGAGTTGATCGGGCCTATGGATCGGGAAATCGCGCGCCTCAACTTCGAGGGCAAGCTGCAAGCCGTGGCGGAAGAAAAAGGCAAGCCGGAGCA
>JBAWDI010000658.1:0-2428 GCA_049590695.1 Bryobacteraceae bacterium | reverse complement strand
GTGATAGAGGTCTTGGCGAAAGTTGCCGCGATGGACCTCGGTAGACAGGTCGCGGTTGGTGGCGGCGATGATGCGCACATCCAGCTTCAGGGTGCGAGTGCCGCCGACGCGTTCGAATTCGCGCTGCTGCACCACGCGCAGCAATTTGGCTTGCAGCGCCGGCGCCAACTCGCCGATTTCGTCCAGGAAGACGGTGCCCCCTTCGGCCACTTCAAGCTTGCCCTTTTTTTGCGCCACGGCGTCCGTGAAGGCGCCCTTTTCGTGGCCGAACAGCTCGCTCTCCAGCAACGTTTCCGTGAGCGCGGCGCAATTGATGGCGACAAAAGGTTTCGCCGAGCGGGCGCTCTGCCGGTGCAGCGCGCGCGCCACCAGTTCCTTGCCCGTGCCGCTTTCCCCCAGGACCAGGACGGAAGTATCCCGCGGCGCGACGCGTGCGATCATTTGAAGCAACTTGCGGATGGCGGGGCTTTCGCCCACAATGCCCGCATCGCCGGCGCCCAGGCGCTCCGACAGCAGGGCGTTCTCGGCCTGGAGGCGCTCCAGTTCGCGAACGCTCTCGAGCGCCGTGGCGCCCAGCGTGGCGATAGCGCTCAGAGTGTCGCGGTGATCGGAAAGATTGGCGGCCTCCTCGGGAGGGAACCAGGCGGCCAGCACCCCGGCGATGGCGCCGTGGACATACAGCGCCAGCGCCACCACGAGTGCCGCCGGATCGGCCACAGTGCCTTCGTGGCATGCGCGCGCGACGATTTCCGCGAGGTCCACGGGACCGGGGATGCCGCCGGCGGCGGAGCGGAGATCATCCGCATCGCGGCCCAGCAGCACGGCGCCGCCACTCGACGGAACGATTTCGCCGATGAGCCCGATAAGGTGGCTTTCGAGCGTGGTCCGATGGCTGCCGCTCTGCGCCATGGCGATGGCGCGGAAAAGGAACAGGAATGAACAAGCGCGCAGCAGCGCGTGCTGCGGGGAATCCGCCGGCAGCTCCGGCGGCTCCTCGCGATACACCAGCATGGTTTCGCAAATGCCGACCTGGTCGCCCGGCTCCAGCCGGTGTTCGCCGATGCGCATTCCATTGACGAAGGTCCCCGCGCCGGTGTGTCGATCGATAATTCGGTAGCAACCATCGCCCGCGCGCACGATGCAGTGCTCCCAGGCCGTGCCCGCCTCGCTAAGCCGGATGTCCGCGGTGGGTGCGCGGCCGATGCGGGTTTCGCCCGGCCCGAGCGGAAACCGCTCCCCAACAAGAGGTCCGCTGACAACGATGAACTCCGCCTGCATGGTCTGGTTGGCGATAGTTTAGCAGGTAGGGAAGGAATCCGGTGAACCGTTCTGTTCGCCGCCGTGAACCGATCAGATCGCAAATGGCGGAAATCGGCGTGGCTGGAACGAGTTTTCAGCGGTTTACAAGCGCCGGCATAGTGGCATGCCAGTTGCTTCCTTAACGTGCATATCGGGGGCGCCGTAGCGAACCCGAAGGAGGGTAAGACAATGAAGAAACTGACGACGAGATTCATGATTGCGACGGCTGCCCTGGTGGTCGCGGCCGGCGTTGCTTCGGCGCAGACGATGACGGCCCAGATTCCGTTCGAGTTCCGCGCGGGGAGCCAGGTCATGGTGCCCGGAACGTACCAGGTCGACCGTCTGGCGACGCAGACTGGCATTGGGATCTACCGGCTCCTGGACGTGAACTCGCACCGGTCGATATTGCTGGTGGCGCAGGCTCCGGTCAGTCCGCGGACGGGATGGACAGCGGAGAACGCGAAGCTGGTGTTCGCGTGCACCAGCGGAAGTTGCGCGCTGGCTGAGCTCTGGTCCGGGCATGAGAACCGTGGCTACGCGTTCCCGCGTCCCAATCTGGGCAAGGGTGAAGACGCGTACCTGAGAGAGATCCCGCTGCAACCGGGCAAGGGCGAGTAGCTGCCCGCACAAGGCAACATCGGAGGAGGCGCCATGCGGCGCCAGCCGGAGACGGTTGGCGCCGCATTCGTGTGCCCGGTTCATTTGCCCGATCCAGGCATGCGCCGCCGCAGTTCATCGAAGGAGTTCAACAGAAAGGTTCCGTAAATCTGCGCGATGTTCGGATGATTCAGCGACGCCAGTACCCCGGCTTCACGCTTGAAGCGCGCCAGTCTTTCGGGGTCCCGTGCCAGTGCGTCCGGCAAGACCTTGATCGCAACCTCGCGGCCCAGCATCGTGTCCTTGGCGTGATAGACTTTGCCCATTCCGCCCGCGCCAATTGGGGCGAGGATCTCATACGGACCCAGACGAGTTCCAGCCGAGAGGGGCACTCTCCTATTGGATGCAGGGAAGGGATCCGGTGAACCGTTCTGTTCGCCGCTGTGAACCGATGGGATCGCAAATGGCGGGAACCCACGTCGCTTGGAACGAGTTTTCAGCGGTTTACAAGCGCCGGCATAGTGGCATGCCA
>JBAWDI010000657.1:0-4731 GCA_049590695.1 Bryobacteraceae bacterium | reverse complement strand
GTCGCCCTGCCAGCCTTCGGGCAGCAGAGTGGTAAGTACTTGCCAGTTTTCATCTTGAGCGCCAAGCATGGTCTGAGTTTAGACCAAAAGCGAATAAAAAGCAACTATTATCTTAGCGCTTATGGGGTTCTGGAGACTCTTCCAATATTCCATCATGAGCACCAGAGTGGAGGCCTCGCCCAGGGGATCCTGGACAGCCCGGGACAGCGGTAATGATTGGGTGTAGTAATCCAATGCCTTCTGCTTCTCCCCGAGGTCGTTGTAAACACTACCGATGTTGCTCAGCGTCACCGCCTCGTTTGCGCGGTACCCCACGGCCCGCAGGAGCGGCAGGGCTTGGTTGTCGTAATCCAGCGCCTTCTGCTTCTCCCCGAGGGCGTCGTAAACACTACCGATATTGCTCAGCGTAGTCGCCTCACCCGCGCGGTACCCCACGGCACTCCATAGCGGCAGGGCTTGGTTGTAATAATCCAACGCCTTCTGCTTCTCCCCGAGAGTGTCGTAAACCAAACCGATGTTGCCCAGCGTCTCCGCCTCGCCTGCGCGGTCCCCCACGGCACGCCGGAGCGGCAGGGCCTGGTTGTAGTAATCCAGCGCCCTCTGCTCCTCCCCGAGGGCGAAGTAAACCACACCGATGTTGTTCAGGGTAGTTGCCTCGCCCGCACGGTCTCCCACCGCGCGCCTGATCGGCAGGGCCTGGTTGTAGTTATCCAGCGCCTTCTGCTCCTCCCCGAGGGCGAAGTAAACCACACCGATGTTGCTCAGCGTAGTCGCCTCGCCCGCGCGGTACCCCACCGCGCGCATGAGCGGCAGGGCCTGGTTGTAGTAATCCAGCGCCTTCTGTTTCTCCCCGAGGTCGTCGTAAACTCCACCGATGTTGCCCAGCGTCGTCGCCTCGCCTGCGCGGTCCCCCACGGCACGCCGGAGCGGCAGGGCCTGGTTGAAGTAATCCAGCGCTTTCTGCTTCTCCCCGAGCGCGGAGTAAACCCTACCGATGTTGTTCAGCGTCGCCGCCTCGCCCGCGCGGTCCCCCACGGCACGCTTTAGTGGCAGGGCCTGGTTGAAATAATCCAACGCCTTCTGCTTCTCCCCGAGAGTGTCGTAAACCAAACCGATGTTGTTCAGCGTCGTCGCCTCGCCGAGGCGGTCCCCCACGGCACGCTCGAGTGGCAGGGCCTGGTTGTAGTAATCCAGCGCCTTCTGCTTCTCCCCGAGCTCGGAGTAAACCGAACCGATCTTGTTCAGCGTAGTCGCCTCGCCATCGCGGTCCCCCACGGCGCGCTCGAGCGGCAGCGCGCGGTTGTAGTAATCGAGCGCCTTCTGCTTCTCCCCGAGGGCGGAAGAGAGGAACCCGATGGTATCCAGCGTCAAGGCTTCTTCATAGCGATCGCCCGCTGTGCGCCACAACGGCAGACTCGCCAGGTACTTTTGAATCGCCATTTTGAACGAATCCGCGCTTCCTTGTACTTGGAGTTGTACAGCCTCGAAAAGCATTCGCTCGGCAGCGATGCGCGGGCGATCCTGGCCGCTGGGGGCCCGAACAGGCTCGACCGTCACGCGGTAACGGCCGGCGGGCACGTTCTTGTCACCGGAGGCCACTTCCAATCTGTAAATCCCCGGCGCTTCTGCAATCGTGGAGATTTGTTCCAGGCCGAGGTTGCCGTTCGGACTATCCATCGAGCCGATCTGTTTGTCGTCGGGGGCGTAGAGCGTTAAGGCCACATCGATGCCAAGTTGGTCGACGATGGCGTGAATGAAACGTCCCGTTTCAGCGCGAATCGCATAGATGTGTTTCTCTCCGCCCTGCAGCGTTCGCTCGAGCGGTTTGCCGGGTTTCAGGGATATGGTTTTGCTCTTTGGATGGCCGGCAGGGCCGGAAGAGCTTTGGGCGCGAAGGGGCCCAGCCAGCGCCAGGAACGCAACCGCGAAAAGTACGAATTCCCGCATCATGGTGCCACCTCCTTGCGGACGCGCTAACGTCAGCGCATTCTTGATCGTCACCCCGTTTTTTTCGCCGCGCCCGCGAAGAATGTGGCAGGCGTTACCTCTACATCGAACGTCACGTAGGTAACGCCCTTGAGAGTGTCCGCGGCGGCTGCGTCCAGATCCGGCGCGGCGGTTTTCGGGGGAACTACGCGGCCCTGTATGACGGAAAGGTTCTTCCATTGTTCGACCGGTGGCGACTGCTTGGCCGGAATCAGAATGTACGTGCCGCTCCGCAGCAGGATCCCCGTGGCCGAGCCGGGCGCTCCCGTCCGTTGCAGGGCCTCTTGGGTCGCAAATACGCGAACCGGATTCCCCTTGATGATCGGAACCGTCCCCGCGTGCAGCACTCCATAGATGGTGTTGAATGAGTTCAGCGCGGACATCACGATTCCCGGAAACCCCAGCATCGGCACAAACAGCCCCGCCTCTTTTACGACGTTTTGCAGCACCTTACAGAACAGGGAGTCTTTCCTTTGCGCTTCCAGATTTAAGGCCCATCGGCCTTCTCCGCTGGGGAGGGGAATGTTCTGCATTTTTTGCCACGCCGCGTCCGAGCTGACGCTGATACTTTGCACGGTTGGCGGGGCCTTTGTCGCAGTCGTAGACTTGGTCGTGGACTTGGACGTACTGGGTATGGCCGCCTGTACTGAACGCATCCCCCCTACCACGGTATAGGCCATCGCTTCGAGGATCGGGATAATTCCTGTTCTCTGCGCGACATCCACGCGAATTTGGGCGTTTTGCAGCCGCTCGAATGTCTTCCGATCCTCTTCCGCGACCTTGACCGTCGAGGTGTTCACGCTCACCATCACGTCACCCGCCGAAACCAGCTTGCTGACGTCCAATTCGGCGGCATTCTTGAATCCTTCGGGACCGTAATGCAGAAAAACCGGCTGGACGTCGTCCGGACCCGAGGAACCTCCTCCCCGGCGCTGCCCATTAGCTTCCACGATCGGCTCTGCGTCGGTAGAAAAAAAGTCGGACCAAAAACTGTAGGCTTTCGTGTCCAAGTCCTGGTTGATATCTTGGGCACTTTCTTCGTCAAGGAGCGCACCCGTGGCTCGACCGATCCCCGGCGAAGCCATGAATCCCTGGAGCGTGCCTGCCGCTAATAACTTCTGAAGGAAATCTCTGCGAAGGTTGGACATGAAACACCTCGGGCGCTAAAGCGCCGTTCTGTTAAAGCGACATTCTTGCACCTGAATGCCCTCGATGCGCCACCGGGAGGGCCAGTTCTGTTCCTTCCGGAGAACCTCGAAATCCCAGCGGGGTTTGTCTCTCCAGTCGGGTAACCGACTGTGGTTGCCGGCATTCAAGCTCCAAAAGGGAAAGCACGTCTGCCCCGGCGGAGCGGAGAACAATGAAGCCGTGAAGTTGCATGCTCTCGTTCCATCAAAACTGCAACGTCGTTGCTGAATTGCGGTATTTGTCGATTGTGGGGACACGGGCATGCTTCGCAATTTGGATTACGGCTCAACTGACTCTTTGTGCTGATAGTTCAGATCCACTTCGAGAGCCACTCTCTTGTCGCTAATTGCGGAGAACTTGTTGCTGACGGCCAGATAGTAGGTACCCGGCTTCAGCACGAGTTCAAAGTTGCCGACAGTTTGTTGGCCTTCCGTGTGGCAGAAAACCTGAGCCTCATGGCCGTTGATCCAGTTGATGTAATTCAGTTCGTCTGCGATCGCAGCCCTGATGTCATTTCCCGTTCCGCCAGAGGCTATGAAGCTACCCTTCAGGGTTGGTTCCGGCATGTCTGGCTGGATATCGATCCGGTAGTCGATGGCCTGACCAGCCGGGACCTGCACCTCACCAGTTGCGATTTTCCGATGCATAGGCTTGAGGCGCGGCTTCGGCGTTGATTCCACGCTACAGCCCCCCATTGATTCCGGCAATCGCCAGGACCAGCAAGAAAACAGGCAGTCGGCACACATTACACCTAGATTCGTTCAAGCCAAGATTTCCATTTTGGAACCCAGTCTGCGTTAATTGGACACCCGATCGCCTCGATTGGATTCTTTTTCTTGACATTTTCTCATCCCGAGCGACTCCAGCGGCCTTGGTAGCCGCCAACCCTGGCTGCTCTGGTACGCAAAACCCTGGAAGTGCTTTATTTCGAATGACCTCTGCCGCACCTCCCCGTGCCCTCCCTCCTTTCTTCGATTCTAGATCCGACCGCTGGCCCCAGCCCCCGATCCCCAGCCCCCGACCCCTGGCCCCTGGCCCCAGCCCCTCCACGCGCGCACATGCGATATCGTAACGGATGGGTGGCCGATTCCTACATCTCCGCGCGCAACCTCTCCAAGGTCTATACCTCGGGCGGCGCCGACCTGGTGGTATTCTCCGAGTTAAACCTGGATGTCGAATCGGGCGAGATGCTCGCGCTGGTGGGCGAATCCGGCGCGGGAAAGTCCACGCTGCTGCATCTTTTGGGCGGTTTGGACAGGCCTTCGAACGGTACCATCCACTACGGCGGGACGGAGATTTCGCGGCTCACCGACTCGGAACAGGCGGATTTCCGGAATCGCGAAATCGGGTTCGTGTGGCAGATTCACTATCTGCTGCCGGAGTTTACGGCGCTGGAAAACGTGATGATGCCGTTGCTGATTCGGGGTTGGCCGCATGCCAGGGCCGCCGCGGACTCGCTGGCGAGGTTGGATGAAGTGGGGCTTCGCGCGCGCGCGTCGCACCGCGCCGGTGAATTGTCGGGCGGCGAACAGCAGCGCGCCGTGCTGGCCCGGGCGT
>JBAWDI010000656.1:0-4568 GCA_049590695.1 Bryobacteraceae bacterium | reverse complement strand
CGTGGCGGCATGGCATGAGGACTTCCGCCAGGACCTGACCCGCGTCGACGTGCCCACGCTGGTGATGCACGGGGATGCGGACCGGATTCTGCCGATCGGCGCCTCGGGGCTCCGGACCGCCAAACTGATCGCGGGGGCCCGCTTACTGGTGGTGAAGGACGGGCCGCACTGCATCACCTGGACCCACGCGGACGAAGTGAACCGCGAACTGGTGAACTTCCTGGCTAGGCCCTCCTGAAGAAGTGCACCACCAAAAAGATCACGGCGATTATTAACAAGAGGTGGATGAGCCCGCCGGCAACGTGGAGCGCAAAAAATCCCAGCAGCCAAAATACCAGGAAAATCACAAACAGCGTTAGAAACATGGAAATCTCCTTTGTACGTGCCGGGCTTAGTTAGAGCATGAGTCATGCCAATGTCATTCTCCGTTGAGCCGATTCGCTCGCCGGTGGGTTACGCAAAGGCTTGCCCGCCGGAAACCAGGGGTGCAGAATCTGCTGGAGCATGCAGGTTTTGCCGCCGGCATCATACCGCCTGCATTACAATGATCTGCCCGGTGGCGGGTTGGGGGCCAAAGTTGGAGACCGGGCGATTCGTGGCCTGCTATGTCGCCCTGTACCGCAAGTACAGGTGGTTCCCTCGCTCCTTTACGCTGACGATGTCCAGCCAGGGCGCAGTTTCGGGAAGAAACTCTACGCCTGCGATAAACCCCGGGCGTAGCGGTGGCATGTTTCGGCCGGCCACTTGAGGGGCTATGGTGAGGAAGAGTTCGTCGACGCAGCCGTCCGCCACGAACCTGCCAAACAGGGTAGGGCCGCCTTCAAGCAGAAGGAGAGACACGCCGAATTGAGCGCTGAGAAGTTCGAGCATGGAAGCCGGCGCAATGATGGGACCTTCGAGCGACCTGACTTCCGTCGAGACTAGCGATCCTACCCCGCTCGCCGCGAGAAGATCTCTACCGGCTTGGGTGGTGACGATCAGAGTTCGTATGCCGGGTGTGCGGAATATGGCTCTTGTGAGGTCCACTCTGCCGCTTCCGCTCACCACCACATGGAGCGGCGGCGCCGTCTTCTTTAGGGCCTCCGACCGGTAGCGCGCATACAGGTCGCGGGCTTGCGGAAATACGCGGTCGGCGACGAATAGATGCTCCGGGGCGGTCTGGCGAAGCGTACCGGATCCCATCATGACGGCGTCTGCTGATGCCCGGAGGAGACCCATAATGAAACGATCCGATTCATCGAATCCGCTGATATCGCCTCCTCCGGATTTGCCGGCTATTTCGTAGCTGACTACGCCGTCGACCGTGCTTACGAAGTTGCCGATCACATAGGGCCGTTGGGACCCGGATGGCGGGAACCACAGATCGCCGCCGTAAGCAATTCTCAATTTGTCCGGCAGAACGGGAGGCTCGGATGCTTCCCGGCGGTCGATTAACGTGCGGATCGTTTCTGGCAAGTGCCACTCCTCGGGCGGCGTGCTGCGTCCATCGCGTCGCGTTGCGGGTATACATCAATATGCTATTCGATTTCAGCGGGAATCGTTGTTTCGCGTTGCTTCCTCGACCAGGGGTCTGCCTGGCTGTAGGCTTGGGCTCCGGAGGATGCGATAAACTAAGGACAACTCATGAGCACCACAACAGCCTCGCCGGTCACTCTGTCCAAACTCCTGAGCCGGCAGGAAGTCGCCGAACGCACCAAGGCGTTCCGCTTTGAAAAGCCTTCGAACTGGACATTCAAGGCGGGTCAGGCTCTCGACATGACCCTGCTCAAACCTTCGGAGACGGATACCGAAGGCAATACGCGAGCCTTTTCAATAGCGAGCGGTCCCCAGGAAGAAACCCTGATGGTGGCCACCCGTATGCGCGATACGGCATTCAAGCGAGTGTTAAACACGATGCCGCTGGGCTCCGCGGTCAAGATCGAAGGACCGTTCGGCGACCTGACGCTGCATAACAATGTGAAGCGAACGGCCGTGTTTCTAGCGGGCGGTATCGGCATCACACCCTTCCGAAGCATGGTTTTCCGGGCGGCGAAAGAGAAGCTTCCTCACCGAATCTTCCTGTTCTACTCGAACCGCCGGCCGGAGGACGCTCCGTTTCTGGATGAGTTGCAGGCTCTGGAAAAAGAGAATCCGAACTACACACTCGTCGCCAGCATGACTGACATGGCGAAATCGCATCAGTCCTGGCACGGCGAAGCCGGACGGATCGACTGGGAAATGCTCTCGAGGTATCTGAAGGATGCCGTCTCGCCTATCTACTACATAGCTGGGCCGCCGGAGATGGTGAAGGGCCTCCACACGATGATCCATGAGGCCGGAGTCGATGATGACGACATTCGCGCGGAGGAGTTTGCCGGCTACTGACCTTACCTTGAGAGCATGGTGAACCCATCCTCCCCCCCACGCGGTTGCATCATGCCGCAGATGCAATCACCAACATAATGACGGTCGCAACCAGCATGACACCGGCGCACGTCCACCCCAGCCAGCGAAGCAGGGGGCCGTTGCGGCGCTTGCCCATTACGTCGGCCCGGCTGGTGAGCAGCACCACCAGGATGAGCAAGGGCGGCGCCAGTGCTCCATTGAGCACCGCCGACCAGAAGAGCATCTTGACGGCGTTCAGACCTGCGTAATTCAAACCGAGGCCCAGCGCCATCGCAATGCCGATCACGGAATAGAAGCCGTGAGCGAGGGGAGGATGTACCTCCAGCGAGCCAACCCAGTCGGCCGCTTCCGCGATGGCGTAGGCGCAAGATCCGGCCAATACCGGGACTCCGAGCATGCCGGCTCCGAGCAAACCCAGGCTGAAGAGCCAGTACGCCCCATCACCGGCCAAGGGACGCAGCGCCTCGGCGGCTTCGCGCGCGGTCGAGATGGTAGTTTTACCGTGTGCGTGCAGCGTGGCGGCTGTCGTGAGAATGATGAAGTACATCACCAGGTTCGAAAAGAACATGCCGGTGAGGACATCGTTTCGCGAACGCCGTAGTTCCCGCGGGGTCGAGCCTTCGCGCTGTTTGACGGTCTCCTTGCCCAGAGCGATGTCCTCCTCTACTTCCTCGGCGGCCTGCCAGAAGAAGAGGTATGGCGAGATGGTAGTTCCCAGGATGGCAACCAGCGTCGCCCAATACGCGCCCGACCACTCGACATGTGGAATCAGGGTCGCCCGCATCACGGCGGGCCAGTCCGGGTGCGCCAGAAATGCCGCGGCGAGGTAGGCGAACAAGGCCAGCGTGAGCCACTTGAAGATCCGGGCGATGAGGCGATAACTCGTCCAGAACAGCATGCCTGCCAGGAGGAGCGCGTACGCCGGAGTCCAATAGAGCGCCTTGACACCAGTCAGCAGCCCGGTGACGTCAGCCATGCCACCCAGGTCCGCGGCGATGTTGAAGATATTGGCGATGAGCAGCAGCGCACAGGCGCTCCATAGAATCCACCGTGGATAGCGCACTCGAATTACGCCTGCGAGGCCAAGTCCGGTGACCATGCCCAGGCGGGCACACATCATCTGTACGGCCGACATCAACGGGAAGGAAAAGACGGCGGTCCACAATGGTGTGTAGCCGAACGCGGCGCCGGTGATCGAATACGTCGCGATGCCGGACGGGTCGTCATCCGCGGCGCCGGTAATCAACCCGGGGCCGAGGTTCGAAAAAAACCTGCGGAAACGGCCCTGCAAGACAAACGCGCGCTTGGCCACCTTGGCGCCTGGAGAATTCTGGCTCAATAGGCCCTCGATCCACGAACCCCGATTTTACAGCACCCCGGTTGGTAACGCCGGTGAGGCAGGATGGCATCCTGCGGTGGGTTGGCAACCCGCCAGTTGCGCCGGGCCCAGAGGGCACCCCCAATCGGCGCGCAGCTTACCAAGCTGTCCCACAAGAATGTGGGAGAATACCAAGGTGATGCGCACCGCACTGGAAGAGAAGATCCGCACGCGCGCGGCGCGCGTGGGAATCGTGGGTCTGGGATACGTGGGGCTGCCATTGGCGGTGGAGTTCGCCAGGGCGGGATTCTCCGTCACCGGTATCGACCTCAGCCAGGAGAAGGCCAGGCGCGTGAACGCCGGAGACTCGTACGTCGGCGACGTTCCCAGCGCGACGCTCGGCCCGCTGGTGGAATCCGGAAAGCTCCGAGCTACCGCCGATTTTTCGGCCGTGCTCGAGCTCGACACCATCAACATCTGCGTTCCCACACCGCTGCGCAAAACCAAAGACCCGGATATGAGCTATATCGTCTCCGCGTGCCAGGAGATCGCCAGGCACTTCCATGCGGGGATGCTCATCATTCTGGAATCCACCACCTACCCCGGGACCACGGATGAGCTGGTGCTCCCCATGCTTTCGAAATCGGGCCTGGAAGTGGGCCGCGATTTCTTCCTGTGCTTCTCCCCGGAGCGCGTGGACCCGGGCAATCCGAAATTCCAGACCGTCAACATTCCCAAGGTGGTGGGCGGCTGCACGCCGGCGTGTACCCGGATGGGCCAGTTGTTCTACGCGCAGGCGCTCGAGCGCGTGGTGCCGGTCAGTTCGACGCAAGTGGCCGAGATGGTCAAGCTGCTGGAGAACACC
>JBAWDI010000655.1:0-4771 GCA_049590695.1 Bryobacteraceae bacterium | reverse complement strand
AGCCTGGGGCATGCCCGGCCCCTACCGCAGAATGCCGAACATATTCGAGAAGTCGTCGGTCCACGCGCGGAACCCCCGCTCCTGACGCAGCACTTGGCCGGCGTGCCGCAGGCCGGGATGGGCGGCTGCCGTGGCGCCATCCAGGATCAGGGTCCAGGAGCACCCGAAGCACAGGAAGTCGGCGTCGCCGGGCGTGTAGTCGTACACCAGTGCGGCCTTGCCAAAGGTGGCGGCGGCCCGTTCCACAACCGGTTCGAGATCCAGATACTTGTTGGTGATGTTGACCGCCAGGATGCCGCCGGGCTTCAAATGGCGAAAATACGTGCGGAAGGCTTCGAGCGTGATGAGGTGCACCGGCACGGAATCGCCGGAGAAAGCGTCCATCACCAGCAGATCGAACTGCTGGCTGGGCTCCGACTCCAACACCAGGCGGCCGTCGCCCAGCACGACTTCGACTCGCGCGGGCGTGTCGCGAAGGTAGGTGAATTGCGTGCGCGCAATGTCGAGCACCAGGGGATTGATTTCGTAGATCCGAAAGGTGTCGCCCGGCCGCCCGTAAGCGGCCAGAGTGCCGCAGCCCAGACCCAGGATTCCGATACGCCGCGGCCGTCCTTCTTGCGCCTGCATGGCCAGGCCGATACCGGATTGCGGACAGAAGTAGGTGACCGGCTGGCGCCGGTACGGCTCGCGCAGGAATTGCTCGCCGTGGTTGATGGTCCCGTGGATGAGCTTCCGGCTGGCATCTTCATCCATCCTGGGATTGCCCTCATCCTCCACGCGCAGCAGCCCGTAGAAGTTGCGCGCCACCACCCGGTATCCATCCACCATCTCCCACATCTCCACTCCCAGACACGCCAGGTAGCCGCACAGCACCACGGCCAGCGCGGCCGCGCCCCATCGCGGCCGGGCCCAAAGGGCACCCCCGGCCAGACGCCACATCCCCCGCGCCAACACCAGGAAGGCGATGGCCGCGCACAACCCGAGCCCGATGGGGAATTCGTAGTACGCGCGAAACAGGTTGGGAGCCACCAGCCCGACGAACAAACCGCCCACGGCGCCGCCGAGCGAAACCGTGACATAGAAGCCCGTGAGGTGGCGCGGGTGCGGTTTCAGGCGGGCCAGCTCGCCATGGCACACCATGCAGCACGCGAACAACCCCACGGCGAAGGCAACGACGATCCAACGAATCGGCATCTGCGTGAGGAAGCCGAGCCACGGGGGATTGAAATCGGTGCGGTACGGCCAGAGCCGGTATGCCATGAAAGCCAAAGCCACCCCCAGCAGCGGTAGATAGACGGCGCGCCGGTAGAACCGGGGAGATTCGAAACAGACGATGAAGCTCAACAGGTAGACGCTGAGCGGCAGGATCCACAGAAACGGAATGGCGGCGACATCCTGGGTGAGATGATTGGTGACGGCCAGCAGCAGAATCGAAGCGCTGGCGGCCAGCCCCAGCCACAACAGACGCAGCGTCCAGGCGGGGCTGTCATCCATGGTTGGTGCGCCCTCTTGGGCCGCCGCCTGGGGCGCGGCCGCGAGCATGGACGATCGCCACGCGGTGGCTCCGCAGAGCGCCGCGAACGAGACGTATGCGGCGGACCACACCCACCCCTGTATGCGCACTGGCAGGTTCGGCTCCACCACGAACGGATAGCTCAGCAGCGCCAGCATGGAAGCGAAGTTCGAAAGCGCAAACAGGCGATACGGCATCCCCTCGCGGTGGGCCCGCGCGTACCATGCCTGCAACAACGGGCTGGTGGATGAAAGCAGGAAGTACGGCAGCCCCACGGTGGCCGAGAGCAGCGCCAGGATAGTAAGAGAAGGATGCGCCATCCCCGCGCTCTTCCAACCCGGATTAGGCAGCATGGGCAGCGCCGCGAAGCTCACCGCCAGGGCGGCGATGTGAACGGCGGCCTGCCTGCGCGGCGCCAGTTTTTCACGCAGCCAGTGAGCGTACAGGTACCCCAGCAGCAGCACCACCTGAAAGAACAACATGCAGGTGCTCCACACCGCCGAAGAGCCGCCAAACCACGGCAGGATCATCTTGGCGACGATCGGCTGCACCTGAAAGAGAAGGAATGCGGAAAGGAAAACGGTCAGGGAGTAAAGTAACATCCGCTCCGCCGCCGCTACTCTATTTCTTCGCGGGTGTGATGTCGGTCACCGGAAGATCCCAGTGGCCCAGCAGGATCTCGAATCGCCGTTGTTCCTCGCGTTCGTAAGTCTTCTGGTCGGGCCAGAGCTGCTTGATGAAACGCTCTTCGTCGGGATTGGCGGTGGTTGCCACCGTCGAGTTCTTGAACCGGATCGTGACGCGATAATCCCAGCGCCCATCCTCGGTCGTGTGGTTGGCGGGCTGCTCGATTTTCACCGAGAGGATGCGGCCGCTCTCGGCCTCCTTCAGGAGTAACGGGTAGTGGTTCTTCAGGAACAGTTGCAGGAATTCCTGCTGATGCCCCCATTGCACCTTGTAGTAATACTCCATTACATAAGGCTGGTCGGGCGCCCCTTGCGGCGGTGCGCCCTGGGCGAGCAGCGGCCGCGCCAAAACTGAAAGCAACAGCGTCAACAGTATGTTTCTCATCGGTCCTCCACCTCCTGGGTGACTTGGATTCTAGCAGGCCGCCGGACGGCGCCGCAATCGCCTATACATCGCGCATCGTTGTTTTGACCATGAATTCAGACTAAACTTCAATCAGGATGATCGAAGTAAGCGTTCACGAGGCCAAGACCCAACTTTCGCACCTGCTGGACCTTGTGCAGGACGGCGAAGAGGTCCTCATCCACCGCCATGGCAAACCCGTCTCGCGGCTGGCGGCGGCCGCGGCCAACACGCAATCTCCGTTCGGGGCCATGCGTGGCGAGTTCGAGCTGCCCGAAGGCTGGGACCGGCCATTTTCCGCGGACGAAGCGGATGCATTCTGGGCGGGAAAGTGATAGTTCTTCTCGACACCAGTCCGCTGCTGAGGGTTTTGGCGGATCCGGTAAAGTTGTCGGCGCAAGCCCCGCTCATCGCACAGTCGATGGCGGAGGGGTGGCCGCCGGTCGCTAAAGATGAGCAGATTCGGGCCTAGCCCGCACCATCTGGTAGAAGAATGGCTCTTTTCAAAACCCGCAGCGCCGCCGTGTACGGCATCGATGCTCATCCCATCGATGTCGAAGTCGATATGTTCTCGTCCGGCTCGGCGCGCGATTCCGTGATGGTCGGCATGCCCGATACCGCCGTCCGGGAAAGCCGCGAGCGCATCAAGTCGGCCCTTATCAATTCCGGTTTCGGCTATCCCAATAAACAGATCACGATCAACCTTGCGCCCGCCAATATCCGCAAGGAAGGCGGTGGTTTCGACCTGCCGGTGGCGCTCGGCATCCTGGGCGCGATGGGCATAGTTCGGGGACTCGACCGCCATATCCTGGTGGGCGAACTCTCGCTCGACGGCACCATCCGTCCGGTGCGCGGGGCGCTGTCGATCGCCGTCTGCGCGCGCGAGGAAGGCATCGCCAACCTGATCCTGCCGGTCGAGAATGCCGCCGAGGCCGCCGTGGTCGAAGGCGTCGCCGTGTACGGTATGCGCCATCTCGCCGAAGTCGTCGCCCTGCTCACGCGCCCCGGGGAATTCACGCCCGCCACGCCCGATGGCGCCGGCCACGAAGCCGAGCCTGCCGCCATGCCGGATTTCCGCGACGTGCGCGGACAGGCCATGGCCAAGCGCGCGCTCGAAGTGGCCGCCGCGGGTTCGCACAACGTGCTGCTGATCGGCCCGCCGGGCTCCGGCAAGACCATGCTGGCCAGGCGGCTGGCCGGCATTCTGCCGCCGCTCACTTTCCCGGAGGCCATTGAGACCACCAAGGTCCACAGCGTCGCCGGTCAGTTGGGCAGCAACACCGGACTGTTGCGCGAACGGCCCTTCCGCGCCCCGCATCACACCATTTCCGATGCCGGCCTGATTGGCGGCGGCGCCGGCATGCCGCGTCCCGGCGAAGTCAGCCTGGCCCACAACGGAGTGCTCTTCCTGGACGAGTTCCCGGAATTCCCCAGGGATGTGCTGGAAATGCTCCGCCAGCCGCTCGAAGACGGCTCGGTCACCATTGCGCGCTCCAGCATGACGCTCCGTTTCCCATCCCGTTTCATGCTGGTTTCGGCCATGAATCCCTGCCGCTGCGGCTTTTGGGGAGACACGACCAGGGAATGCCGCTGCACGCCCGGACAAATTCAGCAGTATCTCGGCAAAATCAGCGGCCCGCTGCTGGACCGCATCGACATTCACGTCGAAGTCCCCGCGGTGCCCTACCAGGAGCTGCGTGGCAACTCCTCGGGCGAATGTTCGGCCGAGATTTCCGCGCGCGTGCAGCGGGCCCGAGCCGTGCAACAGGCGCGCGGCTACTATAATTCCCGCATTCCCGCGCGCATGATCCGCAAGATTTGCGCCCTCGACGATGCCGGCGAGCGCACTCTGGAAATGGCTGTCCGCCGCATGGGCCTTTCCGCCCGCGCGCACGACCGCATATTAAAGGTGGCGCGCACCATCGCCGATTTGAGCGGAGTCGAAGGCGTTCTGGCCAAACACGTTGCCGAAGCGGTGCAGTATCGCAGCCTGGACCGGAATTACTGGAGCTGACCGCTGAGAAGCTGTGAAAAAGTCGTCGGGCTCGCCGGGACAATTGTGGGGCAGGTTTTTAACCTGCAGCGGATTGTCAATCCGCCTGCCGCCCTTGGACGCGCCCGCCACGACCGCGGAGAATGGCCAACACCGTTTGCGGCTCGCCGCTATGT
>JBAWDI010000654.1:0-2169 GCA_049590695.1 Bryobacteraceae bacterium | reverse complement strand
CATTCCGCGCGCGGGCGGAATCGGCATCAACTCGACCACCCTGCTGTTCGCCTTCGGCGCCGCGATTCTCTCCAGCGTACTGTTCAGCCTGGCGCCGCTCTGGCAGGCCGCCCGCATCCTGCCCAACGAGGTGCTGAGCGATGGAGTGCGCGCATCGGCGCCCGCCCGCAGCCGTGGATTGTCGCGAGGGCTGGTGGTGGCCGAGATCGCTCTGGCATTCGTGCTGCTTTCGGTGAGCGCGGTGCTCATCGCGCATTTGAACCGGCTGCTGCACACCACGGCCGGATTCGACCCCGACGGCCTGCTGACATTCAGCGTCAACACCAGCAGCGCCGAATACATGGACATGGATCGGCTGGTTCCACTCCAGAAGCGTCTGCTCGAAGCCATCCAACGGATTCCCGGCGTAAGCGGCGCCGCGCTGGTCAATCATGTGCCGCTGGCCGGTTGCTGCTACATCACTGCGCTCTTCCCGGAAGGAACTGTCAGCGGCGACTATGGCCTCCACGCCGGCGTCGAAGTGAATTTCATCGTGGTCAGCCCAGGCTATTTCCAGACGATGCGAATCCCGGTTCTCCGCGGGCGCGGTTTCGACGAGAGGGACGACGGCAAGGGCGACGTGCCGGGAATCATAATCGACAGCACCGCCGCCAGGCGATGTTTTCGGGACCGTGACGCATTGGGCGCTTTCGCGCGGCTGGGAGACGCGAATGGATCGCGCGCAAGGGTCATCGGCATCGTCGGAGACGTTCGCAACCGGGGACTGGGCGACCCGACCCAGGCCGAAGAATACCTCCCGGTCACGATTACGCCGGTCAATCCCATGCATTTTGTGGTTCGCTCCCGCCTTCCGGTGTCAACCCTCGTGCCGGAAATCAGGCGCTCGGTCCGGAGCGTCGCCCCCTCGCAGCCGATCTATGAAGTCCGGACGATGCCGGAGATTGTCCTGGGTTCCGTGATGAACGAGCGCCTCCAGTCGTTGCTGACGGCGTTCTTCGCTTCGGCGGCGCTGCTGATGGCGGCCCTGGGCGTTTACGGCGTGGTCTCCTACGCCGTGCGGCACAGGACAGTCGAGATCGGCACCCGCATGGCATTGGGGGCGGTGGGCCGCGATGTGCTCCGCCTGGTCCTGGGCGATGGCCTCGGAATGGCGGCGTACGGGATCGCGGCCGGCGCGGTGGCCGTGATTGCCGCCGTGTTCCTGCTCAAGTCGGAGGTCTTCGGGATTCGCATCGACAATCCGCTGCCGTTCTTGGTTTCGACCGCAATTGTCGCGGGCATCACCGCGCTGGCTTGCTTCTTTCCCGGCTGGCGGGCGACTCTGGTGGCCCCCATGGCTGCCATCCGCGACGACCCGGGCTCCGTCTGGAGGAGCGCGCGAACCGGAGCGCGCGGCCTGGCGAAGCGGGTGTCGGGTCTGATCTCGGGCTCCGTGGACGAAGCGGCTGTGTCCGAAGGGGCGTTGATGGCGGAATTCGTCGATTCCAGCCGCCATGCGGAATCGTTTCGCCAGGCCATTCAACTGGCGCTGGAGGCGTTGCGCGAGGCCATCCACTGCGAGTCCGCCCTGCTGCTGGAAAAAAGTTCCGCGCAGGCGTTCCGTTCGGTCGCGCGCGCGCCCGTCGAGCCGGGAATTGTCTGCACGGTGCCCGCGGGAGGATTACTGATTGGCCGGCTGCGCGGCTATCCTTACCCGCTGCCGCTGACGCCCGGCGACTTCGAAACCTGGAGCCGATGGGCGGCGGCGGAGAAGCCCCAGCACGTAGCCGAGATCGAGAGCCTTCGCGGCACTGGCGCGGCGCTGGCCGTTCCGCTGCTGGCCAAGAACGGAATTGCGGGCATCCTGCTGCTCGGCCCGCCCGTGGGGCGCGCCGAATACGGCGCGGCGGAGCAGCGCGCTCTGCGCAATTGTGCGGGACAATTCGCGCTCATGATCGAGAACGCGCGCTTGACCGAGCGCATGGTCGAACAGGAAAGGCTGAACCGCGATCTGCAACTCGCGGTGGAAGTCCAGAAGCGGTTGTTTCCGGACAAACCTCCGGTGTCCGCCACCATGGCGCTGGCCGGGATGTCGCTGCCGGCCCGGAGCGTGGGGGGCGACTACTACGATTTCCTCGACCTGGGAAGCCAGCGGATCGGCATCGCCCTGGCGGACGTGGCGGGGAAGGG